>JBEBWN010000145.1:0-8768 GCA_040392235.1 Taibaiella helva
TTTTTTTGTCTGGCTATGCTACTGCCGGCAAAGCCGTATGGGGGTATCGTCTTCAAGAGGGGGAGATTTATTTCCCTTTCAGGAAAAGGAAGGGCTTTAATTAAGATAGCCGCAGGCGAAACCTGCGGCTATCTTAATTAAAGCTGTTGAGCCGGTTTAAAAGCGCCTTGTATATTTGACCAAACTGCTGAGGATATATACCTAAGGCTGAGCTGCTGTGCACAACATAGCCGACTAAAGACTCTAATTCGGTTTTTTTACGTTTATGCTGGAAATCGGTATGCATAGAAGACGTAGCTCCGTAAGGTAAAGCTCTTATTTTATTTAATGTAATCGATGTTATTTCTTCTTGAAGGGGGATTTTCCTGGCCAGGGCAAGGCGTACCACTTCCTCTATTAGCCGTATCAGGGTTTGCCGGCAGGTTTCGTCGGCGCATAGGACGCCGATAGTGGCATCATAGTACGTGGTTGCGGCAGCTACGGTAGCAATAAAAATAAATTTCTCCCAGGTCACCATTGTGATATTATCGGTTAGGGTAGTGTCGATACCAGCCTGTTGGCATAAGGTGTTCAGGTGGGACAAGGTTTCGGGGGCGGCCTGGTATGGGCCCAAATAAAGCTTTTCAATATTGCCGCTGTTCTCTACCCGACCGGGGGCTGTGAGCCGCGATACAATGTATACGCAGCCCTGTAAAATAATGTTATCCGGCAGCATCTGTTTTATCCGTTCATAGCTGTCCACACCGTTGAGCAAGGGAAGCAGGATGGTATCTTTATGTATACAGGGGGCTAGCTGGCGGATGGTTTGTTCCAGGTCGTAGCTTTTGGTACAAATAAGGATATAGTCTACGGGGCCTATATCGGCCGTATTATCGGTTGCCTGAAAAGGGTAGGCAGGAATTGTTGCTCCGTGGCTTATCAGGGTCAGGCCATCTTGTTGTATGACCTGCAAATGTTGTCCTCTTGCCAGAAAATAGATATGAGCCTCGTTGCCGGAGGCGAAATGATAGGCTAAACGGCCTCCGAAATAGCCGCCTACGCCGCCGATACCCGCTATCAGGATTGATGTCATGTCGTTGTATTAAGCCGGTTATGCAGAAGCAGGTATTTTACGCCCCTGTGGCTGCTGCCGATTAGTGTTCGAGGAATTTCAGCACCTTTTTTTGGATGAACTTTTTTTCTTCCGGCCTGGCTTTGTCATCCATATGTGCATGGTTGATATTTGTGCGCAAAACGGTGATGCCGTATTGCCGGCTTTCCTTTTCGGTAGGCAAAACGTCATCATCTGCCGGATAATCATTGGATCTGAGTGTGTATATCCTGGGCTGACTCACTCTTGGTAAAGGCATCCGTCTGTTATCAAGTGAAATGACGGTATGTAGTAATTCCGGGTGCTGGCGGGCGAACAGTATACTCATATCACCACCATTCGAATGACCGATCAGAGCGAGCTGGTTATAATCATAGGCTGGGAATCTTTTTTTCATTTCCTGGAGGACGAAGAGGATATTCTGTACCCCACGTTCCCAATTGGGTCGCCTTACGATTTGCGGTTTACCCTTCAGGGGTATCAATTCGTCGGTAGGTAGCTCATGCTGAACGCTGACAACAAAATAGCCCCTGGTAGCCAGGTAGCTGGCCAAATAGGAATAAAGCAGGTAATCGCTTCCCTGGTTGGCGCCGTAACCGTGGCTAAGTATAATGGGTATTCTGTTTGCCGGTACAGCAGTTGCCGGCCGGTAGCATGCAATGGGAATTAGCCGGTCACGGGCCGAATCGAACAGGCTGAGGGTATCGCAGACAAAAGCTGCTTTTTTTGATGCGTAGCCGGGAGCGGCCATGCCGCTCAGAACTACGGCGCACAGAAACAGGAAAAAGTTTTTATATTTCATTTTTATACGTCAAAGTTAAATGTCAAAGCCAGAGCCAAAGCGTGTTGTTAGCAAATCTTATTATTGCAATGGCACGAGACGTTCTTTAAGGATAATTTCTTCGCCTTCGAGCTGGCTATAGCGAGTCAGGACATAGCCTGGTTTGCTGCCGTCTACCTCAATGGGACGGACTCCGTCTTCCCATTGATCGCAGTGTGTAGGAAAGGGATCTATAGCATAGGACCATTGTTGGTACTTAAGGGTCCATACATAATAAGATCTCCAGCAGCTGCTAAACCATTCCGGCAGTAAGCTGATTTCCTCAGCGCCGTCCCCGTTCAGGTCACCAGGATTAACAGGTTGCCCGCCGATGCATTTCGCTACCCTGATCGGCGCTATAGCCGGATCAGAAAATCGGATATAGGCTATGCAGCTGTCCAGGCATTCTACCTGGTCTTCGTCGAGTTGGGGAGGCTGCAACCAGGCCAGTTCCTGGTTCCCGTCTCCATTGAAATCGCCCCTGACGGATAGCCCGGGAGCCGGGGCCCCGGAAGTATCAGCCTCAGACCCGGCAGCAAAGGCCAGGGCATGTGTTGTTGCCCAAACGGAAAGAAGAAGGATCAGGATATGCCGGCATATCATATAGGAAAGAAGTGTTTAAAAAGTGCAATTTAGAAAACAATCGTATTATTCTCTTTGAAGTTTTCCGGTCGATATGCAGAGGCTATGGCATTAAATGTTCTTTTAGGGGATTGGTAGAAATAGATATATATTCGCGATGCGAAGAGATATTTATTGCCCGTACTGAACGGGGATAAGTTTCTTTATCAATGAATGAATTATGCATCAGGAAGATCAATACATTATTGAAGGCGGCGCTGCGGGGAAAAAGCGTTTACATGTGCTGGCCGAAGTGCTGCAGCGTTATACGGAAGCACTGTTATTATCAGAGGGCTCTATAGAAGGTAAGAAATTGCTGGATGCAGGGACCGGCGGCGGCAATGTGGCTGTTATGGCTGCCCGCCTGGTAGGAGCGCAAGGGCAGGTGACTGCAGTAGACTTTGACGAGGAAATTATTGCCCTGGCCCGGCAGGATGCAGAGCAGATGAAGCTGAACAATATCACTTACCGGAAACTTAATGCCTATGACCTGGATTATACGGGGGAGTTTGATATTGCTTATAGTCGCTTCCTGTTATCGCATTTGCAGGAGCCAAGCCGGGTTTTAGAACGGTTGTGGACTGGTTTAAGGCCCGGAGGGCGGCTGCTGGTAGAGGACATCGACTTTAGCGGCCATTTTTGTTATCCCGCCTGCGCAGCTTTCGACCGATATCTGGACTATTTTGTGCGGGCTGCCGGGCATAACGGGCATAATGCCAATATAGGTTTGTCTTTATTTGACCTTTTCGAAAAAGCTGGTTTGCGGGACATCCGGTTTGATGTGGTGCAGCCTTATTTTAATAAAGGCGATGGTAAATGGATGGCTTATTATACAATGGACCGCATTAAGGCTACGGTATTGAAGCAGGGCCTGGCTACCGAAAAGGATATAGACCGAACACTGGCTGAATTGAAGACTTTTACGGAAGATGAGGGGACGCTGATGAGTTTGCCGCGTATTTTCAGGGTATGGGCCTATAAAAAATAGAAAATGGCCCTGGTTTTGAGGTTGAAAACGCGGCCGGCAGTTTATTCGATCAGGCCCATTTCGATGGCCATACGTACCAGGCCGGCTGTGTTTTTGACATTTAATTTTTGCAGCAAACTGTAACGATGGCTTTCTACGGTGCGTTGGCTTAAGTACAGTTTATCAGCTATTTGTTGATTGGTTAGCTGTGCAGCAATCAGTTTTAGTATTTCTTTTTCCCGCCTTGATAGCGGTATTAAAGTGGTATTGTGTTTGTCGGTTTTGAGCAGGCTTTGTATCCAACGCTCCCGTATGCTTTCCTCCAGGAATTCTTTGCCCTGATGAACTTCTTTGATAGCTTTGATCAATACGGTTTCGCTAGCCTGCTTTGTAACATATCCGCTACAACCGTGTTGCATCATATCTTTAATGTGGAAAATGGTATCTACACTGGTCAGTGCGATTAATTTAATGCCAGGGTACTGCCGGTTGATTATCCTTACCAGGTCGTTGCCGGAATGGCCAGGCATTTGTATATCCATTAGTAAGACGTCCGGTTGTGCCAGTGCTAACCCTTTCAACAGGTCTTCGCCTGTATTGTAGGTGGCCATGACGGAGATGCCGGAGCGGCTGTTGAGCAGTTTTTTCAATCCCTGTGTGATCAAAACGTGATCGTCGATGAGCGCGACTGTAATGTTCATATATTAATAGCTTTCTGGATCAGGGAAAGGTCGAATTCTATATATACGGAGGTACCTTCATTTCTTTTACCTGTTATTTCGAAGGCGCCCTGAAGGGCCTTAACACGGGCCTGCAAATTGCCCAGGCCTCTTCCCGGCTGCGTAGGGAGCATTTCGTCCTGTATCCCCTTGCCATTGTCTTCTACGGTCAGGATCAACAGGGGATGATGATAGTCGAGTTGCACCAATGTTTCTGTAGCGGCAGCATGTTTTATTATATTCTGTACCAGCTCCTGTATCATACGGTAGATGGAAAGTTCGAAATCCATATCCATTTTCGGCACCTGCCCGTTATGATGGAAGTTGATTCTGACGCCGGTAAATGTACTGGTTTTTTCGCAGAAGGAGTCGATGGCAATGATCAGGCCTTGTTGTATCAGGATTTCCGGCATAAGGTTATGGGCTGTTTTCCGTAATTGTATGGCCGTTTCGTCCAGTTGTAGCAATGCTGTGCGCAGGTCGGCCCGGAGTGGGGGCCTCGGATACTGCTCCTGGATGGTTTCGAGGTTGATTTTAACGACGGTAAGCTCACTGAGGATGCCATCGTGCAGTTCCCGGCCCAGGCGGGCGCATTCTTTTTCTTCACCCTTCACCATGGCATTCAGGTTTCGTATTTCTTCGCCTTGTTTCCAAAGCTGTTGTTCCTGTTGTACTCTTTGCAGTTGTTCTTCCTGGCGGCGGCGGCGGTAGTGCATATTTCTGTAGAGCAGGAAAAGAAAGCCGGTCATGAGTAGTAAACCTGCTATTACACACGCGATCAGGATGTTTTTTTCACGAAGCTGGCTTTGCTGCCGGGAAAGGCTGAGTTTGTTTTCGACCAGTTGGCGGTCTTTTTCGGCGGTATGGTATTTTATTTCCCATTGGTTGACCGCATTTATCTTTTCCTGGTTCACCATGCTGTCGCGCAGGCTGGTATAGGCCTCGAGTTGTGATAGTGCTTTCGTATTTTGCTGTTGTTGCCGGTACACCTGGTAAAGAATGTAGGCAATTTCTGCCCGTTTTATATTGTGCCCGGCCCCTTCACTTTCAGATTGCGCTTTTAACAGGTAACGCTCGGCGTCCTGGAAAGCGCCCTTTTTGTAGGCGGCCAGGCCCAGGAGGGTATAGGCGGGTATGCGCGACTCTGCATATTGTATAAAAGCCGGTATGGACATTGCTTTTTGTATATACCAGGCGCCCGAATCCAAATGATCCTGGTTGATGTAAATGGTACCCAGGTTGATATAGGCATCGCCCAGGTTGATATCGTAGTGTACCTCCCGGGATAATGATGCGGCCTGGTGGTAGTAGTATATGCCTTTCCGGTATCCTTCGGCTGTTTGTATGCTGTCGTTATATTTACGGTTGGCATGAACGGCTCCCAGGGTGAGGTAAATACGTATCAGGTTGCGTTTGTTCCGGTGCTTTATAGCAAAAAGTTTTGACCGCTCCAGGTAGTATAACGCCCGGTGAAAATCTTCATAGTTACTATTATAGGTAGGGGCATACAAGGAACCCAGCCGGCTGTTGAAATACCACCGGGACTGGTCGTATTGCCCGCTGTCGGACAATTGTTCTATTTTCTCGAGCGCCCGGTAGCAATAGTGTATGGCAGAGTCCATATAGCCGTTCCGGGCAAAGTTCTCGATCAGGCATTTGTAGTATAGCAGTATTAGTAATGGATTGCCGGAATGGCGACAGAAGGGAAGCGCCTGCCGGGCCCAATGAAGGGAGCGCTGATTGTTGCCTTTAAGCTGTTCGCATCCTGCAATACCCAGTATGCTTTCTGCTACGCCATCGGCAAAGCGGGCCTGTTTACTCCAGAGCAATGTTTGTTGGAATATGCCCGAAGCGCTGTCGATATGGAGGTCAATTATTTCTTTTGCATGGCGCAACGACTTGTTGATCTGATGGGTATCCGGAATATTTGCGAAGTGGATGCTATCGGCTCCTTTTTCCATAACCAGGGGCTGGGCCCTTAGCTGGTACGAAATGAGGAAGCCGCAGCTACTCAGAAGCAAGAGGAGCCATTTTTTTAAAGGAGCTTTATTTTGTGTATATCCTGGTATTTTATTCTCCATTTCTTATTACTTAATAAGCTCAAAACCATTAGCTACCTCTGGAAAGATGGTAAACAAAACTAAGTGTTTATACTGAATTCCGGAATTCGGTATTTCACGGGATTTGCCGGTAATCGGCATGCTGCTAATTTTGTAAAAGGTTCTTTTATAGCGCTGTAGAAGAACGTAACCAGTTTAATATTCATACCTAAAAACAAAAACGATGATCAAAAAAACGACAATATTTTTTAAAATAATCATCACTTTAGCTCTTTGGGGCTATCAGGGCGGGGTTGCCCGGGCGCAGGATCCTGCGTTGCAATGGGTGCAGCAGGATTTCGCTGGAGGAAGTGCGCATAATGCGGTAGCAACCGATCTGCAGGGTAATGTGTACACCACCGGCAGTTTTTCGGGTACGGTGTATTTTGGTCCCGGTCCGGGCGCCATAAGTCTGAAGGCTAAAGGGAGCGTGGATGGTTACATCACGAAAATGGATGCCCGGGGCGAACTGATCTGGGCACGCCAACTGGAAAGTAGTGGTGTCTGCAATGGCATGGCAATAAGTACGGATAAGGAAGGGAATATTTATTTGTGCGGCATGGTAAAGGATAGTGTGGATCTGGATGGCGGAGCCGGCCTGAAGATGATATATGGAGGAGCAGAAGGAAGTTATTTTTTTGCAAAGTACGATACCGCAGGTGGGCTGGTATGGGGTAGTAGAACGGGTAATGTGGGTGCACAACCCTGGGCCGGTTTTGTGGGGACGCCATTTGTTGTGAGCGAATCGGGCAGTATTTATTTTTCCGGCATTGCCGTGCGGGATACACTGGCTTATGAAACGATGTCAGGTAAGGATACCTTTTACGCAAGCCAGACTTTAATAGGGGGTACGGTTTGGTCGCCCAATCCCATTATTTACATGGGCAGGATAGACCCGGAGGGCGGGTTAGTCTGGCTGAAGGGTATCATGACCAATTTCACCATAGCTACTGTTACGAATGTGGTTATAGACCGGGACGAAAATGTGTACATCAGCGGCGGTTTTGGTAATGCCGTTGATATAGACCCGGGTAAGGATTCCTTTTTGTTGTCATCGTCGGGCATGGAGGATATTTTTGTACTGAAGATAAATAAAGAAGGCCGGTTTCAATGGGCTAAGAGTATGGGTGGACCGGGAAATGACCGGGCAACCAGCCTGGCCATTGATGGTTGTGGACACTTGTATGTAGCCGGTGATTTTAATCTTTTTCCTGCAGACTTTGACCCGGGGCCTGGTACTCATATGGTTAGTCCCACTGTACATACTATTTTTCCCATGTATCTGCAGGATATTTTTGTGATACAACTGGACGAGGAAGGCAATTTTGTTTGGGTCAAGACGATTGCGGGTCCCTGGGGCGAAAATTCTCCCATTGTGCATACCGACCAATCGGATGCCCTCTATATTACGGGAAGGGCCGGCGATGGTACTGATTTTGACCCCGATACCAGTGCCGTTTACCGTTTACCTAATTTGAGTAGTGGCACCTGGGGCACATTTGTTTCGAAGCTGGATAACGGCGGACAATTTCAATGGGTATCCGGTATAATGAAACCTAGTGGTTCGCAGCCCTTGCCCTGGGATTTTAAATTAAGTGATTCGGGTGATGTGTATGTATTTGGTGCATTCCGCGATACGGTTGATTTTGATCCGGGAACGGGGCAGAAAAGGCTGGGCGCTAATAAGGTACAGGACAATTTTTTGATGAAATTGACGAATCCCGGTTTTTTCTACCCGGTTTATGATACGGTGGCGGTAGCCTCCTGCGACAGTTACCGGGTGGGCAATCAGGTTTATACGAGTAGTGGTTTGTATAAGCTGGAACTGGTGTCGGCAGCTGGTTGTGATAGTACGGGAATGTTAAACCTGACGATCAATCATATTACGCCGGCAGATATTAATGTGACCGGTTTTGTATTGGGCACGACGGTGCAGTACAGCCGTTATCAGTGGTATCTGAATGGCGTGGCTATACCCGGGGCTACGGAAGCGCAGTATGAACTGAAGGAGAACGGTAATTATACGGTTGTGGTCCAGGATGAGAATGGATGTTGGGATACATCGGCGGTGTATCCCGTAAGTAATTATAATGGTATAGCTGGTACTTTCGTAAGCGAAGGCGCAATCCGGGTTTACCCGAACCCGGTGCAGGATGTTGTTACGGTTGCAGCGGAACCGAACCTGAATATAACGGAGCTGGCGGTGGTTTCGATTACCGGCACACGATTGCTGACCCTGAAGGGGAAAAGCGGCAACAGGCAGAAATTAAATATCAGTCATTTACCGGCAGGTATTTACCTGCTGCATGTTGGCACAGATAAGGGGACGGTGGTATTTAAATTAGATATAGTGGGGGGGTGAGGGAAAAATTAAAGTAATTAGGGTCTGCTGTTAAACTTGTCTTGTCCTAAAATAGGTTTACACCAAAAAGTGTAACAATGGACAAAAAAA
>JBEBWN010000146.1:0-8763 GCA_040392235.1 Taibaiella helva
ATTGATCCTGGCAGAGAGCCCAGGTGTATTACAGGAAAAATATCTGGTCCAGGCCAAGGGCCTGCCCGTATATTATACCATCGAGGAGGTGCCGGAGGCGGTCCTGAAATAGTGGCCGGGTATTATAGTGGTAAGCCAAAAGTGGAAAAGCAAAACCAAGAAATTTTTGGCAACAGCTGAAGAGGAGATAATAATCGAAAAAATACAAAGACTAGTGCTACTTTAAAAATAAAAAGGCAAACCCCAAAAGCACGCAACAATATATAACCAACTAAGCGTTTTCCAGGCGACAAACCATGACTAGCTTATCACTTGTTATGAAATGCAGAGTGTATTTTGATTAGGTTTCTTTTGCGGGTATTACTCATTCTTTAAAATGAGTAATACCACGGTCCCCGTCCAGGAACATTCGATATAAGTTTGTTGTTATAAACCGGCAACAGCAGTAAGCCGGTTATTTACTAACTTATTAATGATAGTTTTATGATCTCTAAATGGACACATTTTTTTACCGCGCTTGCCGGCCTGTGGATCTTTGTTTATTCGATGGGAACGTCGCCATATCTACATGCGGGCGTTAATAGGGGTGTAAAGGCTTTCACGGAAAACAGGGGACAAGTTAAGGACCAGTATGGCAATTTCCGGCAGGACATCGACTTTAAACTCGCCGGCATGCATACCAATGTTTTTGTCGGTAAAGGAAAGATACTCTATCAATGGATGGAGCCGCGGATAAAAGCCGTCCAGGAAGATGCCAGGGCCCTATTGTTGCCTCCGGGAGGCCGGATGCCCGTTGTCGAGTGGCATATGAACAGGATGGAGATGAACCTGCAAGGCTATAATCCGGGAGCCCTTGTGGAAAAGGAGGCCAAGGTGGCTTATACGGAACGGTACTACGGACCCATAACAGAGCAGGAAGGCGCCTTGATCTCGGGATACCGCAAGGTCATTTATAAAGATATCTATCCTTCGATCGATTGGGTTATTTATATAAAGGATCAGGGTATTGAATATGATTTTATTGTACGGGAAGGGGGAAAGGTTGGCGATATCCGGATGGCCTATTCCGGCGCGGACAGGCTATTGCTGGAACAGGACGGTAGTTTGACAGTGAAATGTCCTGCCGGGATAATCAGTGAAAAGGCGCCATACACTTTTCAGCAGGATGGCCATATAGTCGCTTCCCGGTTCCATTTAGAAGGAAACCAGGTAGCTTTTGTTACGGCCAATTATGAGGGCACGCTCACTATAGATCCTAAGGTACAATGGGGCACTTATATTGGCGGGAGTAATATTTTTGACGAAGTCAACACTTCTTACGGCGACGCCAAGGGAAATGTGTACATAGTGGGGCAGACCACTTCTGCTTCGAATATAGCTACTACCGGCGCTTACCAGATGAATATACTGGGGCTGGTGGATGCCTATATGATGAAGTTTGATGCAAAAGGTGTTGCTTTATGGGGCACCTATTATGGTGGTAATGGATTGGACAGGGGACAGGCCGTTACAGGCGATACTACAGGCCATGTATATATGGTCTTTATTTCGCCCGAACCCAGCGGACTGGCTACAGCCGGTACTCATCAAACGGTTAATGGCGGTGGCATTGATGCTGTAATTGCCAAATTTGATGAGAATGGTAAGCGTGTTTGGGCTACTTATTATGGTGGGGCAGAGGACGACAGTCCATTTAATATGGTAAGTGATGGCCAGTATCTGTATATAGGCGGACAGACGCCCAGTGCTGATAAAATAGCGACACCCGGAGCCTTCCAGGTGTCGGCAGGCGGTGGCGCCCGGGATTTAGATATGTTCCTGACAAAGTTCACAGTCGATGGTCAGCAAGTATGGGGCACTTATTATGGCGGAATGGAAAATGACCATTGGGGCTATTGCGCCCTGGATAAGGAAGGAAATGTATATTTATCCGGGATGACGATCGGAAGCGCCGGTCTGGCGACCACGGGAAGCTACCAGGCTAACCGCGCAGGAGATTATGACGGTGTGTTGGCGAAATTCAATAAAGACGGAGTGCGACTATGGGCCACTTATTACGGCGGAACAGGAGAGGAATGGGTTAGTTCTGTTACCTGCGATAAAGAAGGAAATGCCTATATGGCCGGGATGACTAAGAGTGCGGCCGGTATCGCTACGGCTAACAGTTATCAAAGTCAAATTGGCAGTACTACGGCGCCCGATAACTTTATTGTAAAATTTAATAAAGAGGGGCAACGCCAATGGGCTACTTATTATGGGGGTGCTGAAGAGGAAGGAACCAATGCCTACCTGGGTATTATGGGCGAAAAGGACCTGATTATGACCAGCGCCACAATGAGTTTTTCCGGCATTGCCACAGCAGATGCCATTCAGCCCAATTATGTAGGCGGAAATGAAATTTATATTGCACGTTTTTCCCTGGATGGCCAACGACAATGGGCCAGTTATTTGGGCGACGGGGGGGAGGAGCTTAACGGCCGGCCTTCGATAAGCGGCAGTAATCTATATGTTAACGGCGCCAGCTCCAGCCCTACGGGCATTGCTACACCCGGCAGTTACATCGATACCTACCCCTTGCCTCTGCTTTACTCCGGTATGCTTGTAAAATACTGCTTCTCGGTATTACCGGAAACGGGTATGATAAGGGGCAGGGATAGTATTTGCCCCAGCGCAATACAGGAATACCAACTTGCCTGGCAGGACGATATCGATGGTTGTATATGGGATTTACCGGAGGGATGGTTGGGCAATAGCGATAGTTTCCGTATAGATGTTACTGCCGGGGCCGAAAGCGGTATTATCTCTGTTCGTATGATCCGTTGCGGCGATACCAGTGATGCTTCCACATTTCCCGTTTATGTATACCCCACGGAAAACCCAGTTATAACGGTAGATGGATTTACCTTAGGAACGGCAACTTCCTATGAAAGTTATCAATGGCTGTTTAATGACCAACTGATCCCGGGCGCCGATAAAGATAAGCTCGTTGTATCGGAAAATGGTCATTACAGGGTAATTGTTACGAACAGCTACGGGTGCACGGATACCTCGGATGCTTATGAAGTGACTAATGTCGGACTTAACCAGCAGAAGACCTTAGGGGGACAATATAGAATTTATCCCAATCCGGCGCAAAGAGTGTTGTATGTGCAAACTGCCGAGCCGCTTCATCTGATCATCAGCAGTATTGACGGGAAGCATATGCTACAGGGATATGGCCGGGAAATCAATATTGAGGCATTGCCTCCAGGGTCTTATTTTATACTGCTGAAGAACAAACAAGGCCAGTTCCGGTACGCGGAAAGATGGGTTAAGTACTGAGTTTCGGGTCAAAAGTAAAAAGGCAAAACCAAAGAAATTCGAACTGCCCCTATGGCGATAGTTCAGGATGGACTTAAGTGTCAATCTATTTATGCCCTGGATGATTCCGGGGTATAAGTAGATTGGTCTCCCTCTATTGTTATCTATATCTGTTTTCTATAACTATTGTTAAGTTAATCATGCCTGGCTATGAAGCTTTTTTCTATTCTTTTTCTTATCCTGCTGGTATCCTGTGCTTCCGGAACAGGGAGCATTTCTAAAAATGCCGATACTACCGGGCTACCGGAATATTTCCCGGACAGGACTTTGTATGATACCTGTTTCCCTGGAATGTACCGGTACAACGACCTGTCTTTTCCTGCCAGCGATAACAGGTCGAAGGACAAGGCACGTTAACCAGTAGCGGGATATTGTCCTAACCTATCTGTTATTCCTCTTTTTCAAAAGTGCCCGTATATTTCCCGGAAAGGATGGTCTTCCAACTCTGGGAATTTTTTTTTAGGCGAAAAAAGTAAGCGTCAATTCCCTGGCACGACTATATTATTCCCATTTATACTATATGCTATTGCTGCAGCAAGTTAAAAGAATCGGTTAACGCTTGCCGGTAACTTGCTATTCTTTTCTGCCCCCCGTAAATTTGTTTCGGGATAAGAACTTACCCGCCATTTCCGGAATGGTAATGGTGGGGGATCTCTCGACAATTTTTACTGTTTTTTATTGCGACAATTAATTATTCGTTACTTTAGTAATATTAATTACTTGTTGTTCTATCTGGATTATATATATGCGCTTTTATTCGTTCCTGAGTAGGGTTATTTTGTGTTTGTCAGGGTTATTTCCGGTAATACAGCCCGGAGCATTGGCCAAAGACCATGTTTATAATAGTTTGCTATGGGAAATTACCGGAAATGGCTTAACCAGTCCCTCGTATTTGTTTGGTACTATGCACATCAGCAGCAAAATGGTGTTCCATCTGAGCGATAGCTTCTATACGGCCATACGCAATGCAGATGTGGTCGCTATAGAAATTAATCCTGAAGCCTGGCAGACGGAAATTCCGCGCGTGAACGAACAAAGCGAAGCTTACAAATACTATAACGCCACTTATTATACCGACTATCTTAAAGAAAATACGTTTACAGGAACCAACTTTACAGAACTACTGCAGCAGTCGCTCCGGTTTGAGCCGGTGTTGAACGACCAATTGCTGTACCGCAGCGAGCGGGGAATGGACAATTTCCAGGAGGATACTTACCTGGACCTGTACATCTATCAAACAGGAAAAAAACTGGGGAAGCAGGCCGCAGGTGTGGAAACGTTTGTAGGCTCGCAACGCATGATGATAGAAGCCTATGTTGATATGGCCAAGGACCAGGAAAAAAATAGCAATTACAATACAGATATACCCTATGGGAATATTTTGAAGGATTTACAGGATGCCTATCGGAGGGGTGATCTGGATATGTTGGATTCGCTGAATAAGGTAACGGAGCAGTCGCCATTGTTTACGGAAAAATTTTTATATCAAAGAAACGAGATACAGGCTAATGCAATGGATAGTATCATGCGCAAGAAACGGCTTTTTGTGGGCGTAGGGGCAGCGCATCTCCCGGGCGAACGTGGCGTTATCGAATTGTTGCGGAAAAAAGGATACACATTGCGTCCTATATATATGCAGGATAGGGACGCCGGTCAGAAAGCGGCCATTGATTCAATGTCGGTACCGGTAACGTTTGTACGGCAATATGCCGCTGACCGTTTTTATAGTGTGGAGGTGCCGGGCCAACTTAATGAAGTGGCGCAGCCGAAAGTCGATTTGCGTCACTATGCCGATATGGCTAATGGATCTTACTATATGATAACCCGGATCAACACAGATAATATTTATAACGGGTATACGGAAAAACAGATATTAAAACAGATCGACAGTTTGTTGTATGAAAATATACCTGGTCAGATTATATCGCGTAAGTCACTTACAAAATCTGGTTACCAGGGCCTGGATATTGTAAACCGTACGCGGAAAAATGATATACAACATTACCAGGTATGGGTTACACCCTTTGAGATACTGATTTTCAAGATGGGCGGACAAGGTAATTATGTTTATGGCCCGGAGGCAGACCGTTTTTTTAACTCGATCACCTTTTCTGAGCGGCAAAGTAGTGTGACGTGGAAGGATTATACACCTCCGTCCGGCGGTTTCCGGGTGCAGATGCCCGCGCCGGTACAGGCTACCTACACATTTGCAGCGAGCGATAACCTGCCGGAATGGCGATATGAAGCCGTCGATTCCGTATCGGGCGACCGGTACAGTATTATACGAAAAAGCATTTACAGCTTCGATTTTATAGAGGCCGATACTTTTGATCTGAATTTAATTTTGGAAAGCCTGGCCTCTAATGCCGGTTATGAGCGCAAATCGGCCATACAGTTTTCTGAACAGGGTGGCCGTACCGTAGCCGATATGACCTTGAAGAGCAGGGAAGGAGCTTATATACATGCCCGTGCCGTTCTGTTTGGCCCACAGTACTATCTTCTGATCAGCCGGAGCCGGCATAAAGAAAAACCGGTTAGTTTTTTCCAGTCTTTCCGTTATGCAGATTATCAGTATACCGCCGGGTCGGTGTACACGGACAGCTTTTTCAACTTTAGTGTCCGTACTCCCATACGGCCTGCATTGGATAAGGATGTATGGGATATTATGTCCTACATGAAAAGAAATGAACGGGAAATACGCGACAATGCCGGTTACAATAATTATCCTGTAAACAATTTTGCCAATTTTGTTTCTGAAACAACGGGCGAGGTTGTTGTAGTTAATGCCTATACTTATCCCGAATATTTTTACATAAAGGACAGTACGCGTTTCTGGTCAAAAGAATGCAACCTGGACAGTTCGCTGGTCTTACGCCGGAAAGTGGCGGTGGCGCGTGATGGGGGCGGTCGCGGATGGTTGCTGGAGTTTTCCGACACAGCAAGCAGCCGGCTGATCAGGAAGCTGGTATTACTGGGTGGTCATACTATGCTGACTGCCCATACTATGATAGACAGCCAGCAGAAGGAAAGTTCCTTTATCAGCGAATTTTATGCCAGCTTAAGGCTGAGCAATACTGAAGGAGGAGATATTTTTCAACCTAAGGTTGAACCTTTTTTTGCCGCGTATAACAGTAGCGATTCCCTGGTCCGTAAACGTGCCAGGAGTGCTCTAAGCTCTGTATATTTTGGTGCGGCAGGGTATCCTGGTCTTAAAAAGGCTATACGGGCATTGCATTCTACCGACAAGGATTATGTGGAGCAGAAAACCGCATTGATAGCCGAACTGGGTTATATTGACGATACCACAGTAGCCGATGAGATTGCGCAGCAATTGAAAGTTCTTTACCAGGGATCGGGCGATACGGTACTGTTCACCAACAGTATATTGAAGTCGCTGTCCCGTATCATGGGTGGCGAGGCGACGATTATCTTCAAAAATCTGATACTCCAGGATCCTCCGGCTTTCGAAGAGCGCCAGGAGTACTTTTCGCTTTTTTCGCGATACAGCGATTCGTTGAAGCATGCAGCAGCTTTATATCCCGAACTCTTAAACCTGGCTACCATACAGGAGTTTAAAGAGCCGGTACGGGCTTTATTACAGGCCTTGATAGACAGTAATTTGTTACAGCCCGGGATTTATGAAGATTATGTGGGAAATATATTTTTTGACGCTAAAGTATCCCTTAAAAAAATTCAGCGCCAGGTAGAGAGCAGTAGGGCAGCAGAGGCCGCTACGGGCAACCGTGGTGCAGATCCGGGATTGGCCCTGAGGGCATTGAACAGGACAGGCGCTATGAATTCGCCGGAAGATGAAGGTGAAAAATTCCTCCGTTATATCCGCCTGCTGATACCTTACTATGATAAAAATCCGGCCCTGCCCCCGTTCTTTAATAAAGCCCTGCACCTGCAACAACAGGATATAGCCCTGCGCACTGCTTTCCTGTTACTGAAGCAGGGCAAGCCGGTGGACGAGAAGGTATGGAAATCGCTTGCTGAAAAGCCGGCATCGCGTAGTACATTATGGGCAGGATTGAACGACCTTAAACGGGCCGATCTGTTTCCAAAGGAATACAGAACAGAAAAAACAATTGCAATGGACGCGCTTTATAACGCTTCAACGGCGACACCGCCTGATTCCATATCTTTCCTTTTTAAAAAGGACATTGCCTTGCAATACCGGAAAGGAACCGTCTACTTTTTTAAGTACCGCTGGCGTGCACAGGAAGATTGGAAATTAGCCTTAAGCACTATAACGCCTTCGTTGAAGGATGGTAAGGTTGAATCCTATCCGCCATTGACACTGTTCAGCTCCGAGAAATGGCAGGAGGAACCGAATGCAGCGGGCTTGGCAGAAGAACAATTAAGGAAAGCTATAATATTACAGAGTCGCTCGGGGCAGTTCTTTTATCCCAATATGCAATATAATAACATAGCCGGAAATGTATTATAATACATCGGTTCGGGCAGGTAATAAATAGGGGAGTATAAGCTTGGTCGGCTGTAAAGCAATAGCGAAAAGCATACAATTGTTGGCTTATTATATGCAATTTAAAAAAATTGTTAGGATTGCTTAAATTTCAATATTAACTTTGCAGTCGAAAAATGACCAAAAATTTACAATTCAATTTTTCCCTTCTTGTATTATGAATTGGAAACGAGCCTTTACCTCTTCTATCGGTAAGAAACTGATTATGGCTATCACCGGCGTGTCCCTTGTTGGCTTTTTATGTGTACACGTTTATGTTAATGCACTCATATTTGTGCCGGATGGTTATCACCGGTATGAGGAAGCGGCTCACTTTTTGGGAACAAACCCGCTGACACGTACGGCAGAGATCGGTTTATTCGTGGGTATCATTCTCCACATTGTACAAGGGTTAATGCTTACGGCACAAAACAGGTCTAAACGTCCTGTGGCTTATGCCTCTTACGCCGGTCAAAAAAATAGTTCCTGGTACAGCCGTTCTATGGGATTGTTGGGCACCCTGATCCTTTTGTTCCTGGTATTGCATCTGTATCATTTCTGGGCGCCTAACCGCTATCAGCAATTGGTAACGGGACAGGAAAAGAATCTTTATGCCGAAATGGAAATGATTTTCCAGACGGGCTGGGTGGTATTGGTATATGTATTAGGTTGTATATCGCTGGCCTGGCATCTGCTGCATGGATTCTGGAGCGCATTTCAAACCCTGGGTCTGAGCACTACAAAATATAAGTCTATCATTAACGGTATTGGCGTGGCATTTTCTATCCTGGTGCCTTTATTGTTTATTGCGATGCCTGTAGCGTTTTATTTCGAGTGGTTGCCTAAGGCGGCCGATTTCCAGGCAATAGGGCACTAGCAGCCCTTCCCGGTGAAGGGGTTACGACCTGTTCCATAAAGATTAATCTATGCTACAAACT
>JBEBWN010000147.1:0-8718 GCA_040392235.1 Taibaiella helva
ACCACAAATATTCTCTGCTTGCAGAACATAAGAACCAGGCAGGGTAATGAACACGGAATCTGATACGCTGCCGGTGTTCCAGCTCAGATAGCCATCCGGGTTAGAATAACCATGCAACACCAATCTTTCACCTTTACAAACCAGGGTATCGCCTTCGGCTATAAAAGCACCGGCCTGGTATACGCCAACTTTTATACTATCTGAGAAGGAACACCCCTTTTCACTAATATTTACACTATATATACCTGCATAACGTGCAATATATACAGAATCGCTGCTACCATCCTGCCAGCGGAATCCCTCACCTGATACGGACAATACCAGGCTGTCCCCCGGACAAATGGTGGTATCGGCACCGAGACTAAGGTTCCCTTTTACAAAACTCACTTTAAACGAGTCTATACGCATAGTACAGTCTTTCGTGGAAAGACAGTAGTATATGCCTTCCTCCCGAATGTAGCGAGAATGGCCACCCACCCCATCATTCCAGCTATAATGGAGCAGGTCATCCTCTACACCCAATAATACAGAATCTAAAAGACATATTACAGTATCTATATATTTTCCCGGTAAAGTATTTTTGTAGGTAAGCGATACTGTTGGGTTGCCAAAATTTTCGCCATATAAACCGGGTCTGAAGAACGCAGCGGGTGGCATTAAAATGCTTTGGGTATCCAGATCACAATTTGAACCTAACTTATTGGGATCTTTAATGCAAAACACATAATTGGTAGTAGTATTTACAATATATATCTTTTTATCGGGTGCCAGGCGCAGCCCTACCACAAATCCGTAAACATTATTTCCGCCTCCTATTAACACTTTACTGTTCCTTATCGCCGTTATATTGGGGTATAATGCCATGTTGTATTGAACAAGGTCCGCGTAACTGTTAACGGTTGCATACAGCCGGCTGTTATCAGGAGAGAAAGAAAGACCATACCCATCATAGCTTAGTGAATTGTTAGTATTGCTATCCAGTAGGGTAGCATTACTAACTGCCCCGGTTACGTTATTAAACTCGCTAAGCTCGATAGCGGAATTGTACCGGAACATTAATGCTATTTTGCGGCCATCGGGAGATATTTTCAACTCACCCACATCGCCAGACCTAGGATGACGTTGTATCAGGCCTGGCGAGTAAATAGGAGGCATGATCCCGGCAGTACTTAATTTGAACGTTACGTATTGAGCACTATTTCTTTTATGAGCCACTATCCAGTAACCGCAATCGTCGCTTTGCACGGCAAACATACGTTCCTCCATTTCGTCATCTAAAAGTATATCTTTTGCATCCGGGCGTACGTCGCCTAAACCAGCGTTTAAATCCATGTTTACTATAGAGTACCTCAGTTTTGTATTAATTCCATTGTCTGAAGCATCCAGTGTAAAAATGTAAAATTCATTTGCAGTAGAAGGTGATTTAAGAATTAATGCCCCTTGAGTAGCAGAGCCTGTTCCCGCATTACCTAATATATTGCCACGGGGCATCCGGTTGCCATTTTTATCCCAAATCATATTGCCACTGGTGTAAAACAGAAGGTGGCCAAATGCATCGCTTATGGCGGCGCAACCTTCACGGGAATTCATATTAGTCTTAAAAAAGGCCGGGTTTCCGGAATTGAAGTTCAAACCACCGCCATTTCCAAAAGCCCAATTGTCATTCTCGCCCTGGGCCCTTGACGTGATGCTAAAAAAAATGATCAGCCATACAGTCATGCATAATACTTTCATACAAAAGTTAGTTAACCTGTTTAATAGCTAAGCTGTGCTATTGGATTAGCACAGCCTGCCTTCTCTCCTCTCTGGAGTAAATCTGCTATCGTTTAACTAATTTATAAGATCGTCGATGGTTGCCTTCCCGTAACTCAAAAATATAGGCGCCCGGGGCCAGGTGGGCGAGGTCAAACTGAAAGTTAGTACCCCTCAGGCCCTTTTTTTGCAATACAATAGCACCAGCTACACTGGTTATGTTTACCTCAGCATTATGCAAAATACGGCTGGATTCAAAATCCAGAAGGCCAAGAGTCGGGTTAGGATATACTTTGATAGCAACGGATAACAGGGGGTTATCTACTACGGTAGCGGTATCTCCAGTATCTGTTGTGTCGACGGTCTCGATTGTCAATTTTAGCACAAAGCCGCTGCATACGGCACTGTCAGCCGGGGTCAGAAGAAAACCTGCCGATCCGGGATCAACATCCATATCACCCTCACCCCAATATCCAGCCATGTACACTACGCCTTCTTTTTCCGATTTCATATGGGTGGTTTGAACAAAATGTCCGCTGCCGGGCGAACCTTTTAGTATCTTGCCTCCCCACTTAAAATTACCTAACGTATCGTATTGCGCAATATAACCGCTGTTGCCCTTCAAAGAAAAGCTGTCTTCCGCAGGGTTCAAATCAATGGTATTGTTGTAAACACCGGACAGGTACAATGCGCCATCTTTTGCTAAAGAGAGCCTTGAGCCAAATGCCCTGTTTAGGGTATCGGTACCACCTATCTGTTTAATCCAGGCAAAATCGCCGTCATTCCTATAGCAAAGCAGTGCTGTAGTAGTGGTACCATTCAAATAAGGGTAGTAAGAGGCATTTATCAATGTTGCTGGTCCGCCATAGGGCATCATTTTGTTGAAGTTGACAGGCCCATTAAAGTCTGCGCTTATATAAATGTTGCCGTTTGTATCCAGTTCCATAGCGGTCATAGCACCTACCGATAGTTTTTCTACACCTTCATGCACCGTTTTCCCCATTTCCGACTGCCTGGCCCATACTAAATCTCCATTAAGCGTATACTTGAGTAAAAATAAATCACCCTCGCCCGAGATATTGTAAACAGCGGGTGCAGGGTTGATATCAGCTGTCCCGGTTATCAGGCCCCCGATGAAAATATGCGTTTCATTTATCTCCATTGAGCCGGGTATAAAGTTCAGCAAAGCATCTCCACCATCGCCAATATTTTTAACCCACACAAACTCACCTCTGTCGTTTAAACAGAGAATATAACCAATAGGACCATTATACCCTGTAAAGCGGATATAAGCAGTGTCAGGCCCCGGATCAAAATCGTATGGAATGTTTTCGCCTATTTCATAGTCCATAAAGGGGCTGGCGTTGCCGGCAAAATAGATGAGCTTATTTTCACCCCTCATATGCTTCGCTATAGCACTTGCTCCAATACCGCCACCGTTGTATATATCCAGTTGCTTTACCCATTGAAAGTCTCCTGAAGCATTCAGCTTTAGTATAAATAGCGACGGCCAATAAGTACCGAACAAGGTATTGCCGGGAACCATTTTAGTAATACCAACACCCGGATCAAAATCAATAGTGGAATCTCCAAAAATGCCAGAAATGTATATATCGCCATTTTCCTGGTCTACAGACAGTGAAGAAGCATATAGTACGGGGAAGCCATTAGGAGAACCCTCATCTAATTGTACAGTCTTTACCCACAGAAATTGACCATCATCATCGCATTTCCAGATATAAATACCTTGTATTCCCGGAGATAAATCCAAGTTGGCCGGTCCCGGATCAAAATCAATCGTGCCCCTGTACGACCTTCCGACACTAATCAAATTTCCCATTTCTCCTTTTTCAAAAAGGATACCGTCACGACAATCTGCGCCTTTACCAGTGAACCCATTGGCCCATTTCAAATTCGGGACAATTTTTGTTTGCCCCCCTACATTAAAAGCTGTAGTAAGCAAACATCCTAAAACCAATAATTTAATGGTACATTTCAGTCTATTCATTGCTATTTTAATTGTGAGTGAAAGATGAATATTTTTTTCTAAGCTATACAGCACTTACTGTTCGCGCTTACTGCTTCTGGCATGATTAAATAATAATTATACATTTTCTTTTTCGACAATACACACAGACCATTCTGTTAAAGCCCATGATCATGAAAGGTAAAATGCAGCAGTCAAACACCGTAGCGAAAAAGTACATTTCTTCATATTTCTTTCTTATCGAAATGAAAAGGGATTGATGTACGTCCAGATCAAAAATAGTTGTTCGAAATGTTAACGAAACTTTTCATACTACGTAATTTAGGTAAATTACGTAGTTGTTACCCAGTTATTGTTATCAGAGATTTCATAGCATTGCATTATGAAAATGGGGCTCAAATTCTTACTGTGCTTATTTTTTTCTGCGCCGGTATGGGGGCAGGGAAATATAGAATTTGTGAGAAAAGCCATCGTGCCTCCTGTTGATTCCGTACATATCCTGAAGCTGATCGCTAAAGGCGAGCAACTGCTGCAAAAACAGGATGACAGTAGTTATTACTATTTAAACCAGGCAGTCAACCTGGCTCAACAACACAACTTCTTAAGTGCTTATGCCAGAGCACTATATGGCTCGAGCCAATATTGGCTTGCGCAACAGCAATACACGCAAGCGATTCGCACAGCTCGCTCATCGTTGAACATGTTGATCCAGTTGCGTGATACCCAAACCATTGCTATCGTTTTTAATGCATTAATGGATTACCAAATCGCCAAAGGCGACAATAAAGCTTTGATCAGTACTTATCAGCAATTCAATCCTTATTTAGCAGCATTACCGGATCACTTTAAACCTTTGATCGCCCGTATAGAACATCGCGTCGCCAGCGCTCATGCAGATATGGGAAACCGGGATAAGGCCTCACAGCATTACCTGCATATATTAAAAATACTTTCTGAAAAAGATACCAGTCATATCCAGCTCATTGCCGGTGCTTACAACGGATTGGCCACTATTGCCATTGAATCGGGCCTGATGGCAAAAGCTTTCAACTACCTTGACCACGCAGAAAAGCTGCTGAACAGGTATCCGGGTATCGCTCCCGTGCTATCTATGATCTGCCACTCCAACAAAGCCCTGGCATTTCTGCAGGATAAGTCGTACGACAGTGCAGTGTATTACGGTAAGATTGCCTTTGGAGAAGCAGAGCAGTTAAAAAAGCATTTCTATATCCCTTCCTGTGCTTCGATGATCACCTCGGCTTTGATCCGTTTGGATAGAGCCGGGGAAGCCTTATCTTACGCACTCAGGGCCTACGAGGTAGCACAGCTACTGAAGGCAGAGGGAGGTATCATTACCGCGTCCTATAGTCTGGGATATACCATGTTACGACTAAAAAGATTCAAAGAAGCCGAGTCGTACGTATTGGAGGCATTAAGGCTTTCCGAACAAACCGGAAGGTATACCGATATCAGCAATGCTTACAATTACCTGGCCGAAATTAATGAAGCGCTAGGCAACTATCCAGAGGCCTTCCGGTATATGCGCAAATATATGATTATACAGGACTCGCTAAGGGGCAGGGCCAATGCCAGCGCCCTCGCAGCGGTAGAGTCTAAATTCCGGGTTGCCGAAAATAAAGCAAAGCTGGCAAAACAACAATTACTGGTTGCAGAACAGAAAAACGACCTGAAAAATAAAAACATGTGGTTAATCATCAGCTTGCTGTCTGCTATGTCTTTGGGTGGATTGTTGCTTTCCCGGCATAAATCCAACCTGCAAAAAAGCAAATTGCAAAGGGAGCGCATTGCCAACCTGGAGCATCAAAATGAGCTCAACTTGCTGTATGCCCGGCTAAAGGGAGAAGAGGCCGAACGCAGCCGGCTTTCCAGGGAACTGCATGATGGTATCGTTGTTCTATTTTCCGCAATTAAAATGAACCTGAGCGTGCTGCCGGAACAGCATACAAGCCTGGATAATGCGGAGGATTTTAATAAAATTATCCGGCGACTGGATGCAGCAACCAGCGAATTGAGGAAGGCTGCCCATAATCTGTTGCCGGACACTCTGCTCGAAGGAGGGCTGTCTGAAGCACTATATTACTTCTGCAAAGATCTCGAACAGAGTTCGCAGATGAAAGTAGGCTTTCAGCAGTTTGTGGAAATGCCCAGATTCCGAACGGAGATGGAGCTTTCCGTTTTCCGGATTGTTCAGGAGCTATTACAGAATATATTTAAACATGCTAAAGCGAAACATGTCATTGTGCAGCTGAGCCACGATGACAATCTGCTCAATATAACAATAGAGGACGACGGCATCAGCTGGGATTACCGGCAACATCAACGCACAACAAAGGGCATGGGCCTGAAAAACATAAAAGAGCGCGTACAGGCACTCAAAGGCTCCATAGACATTAATTCAATAAAAGACAAAGGCACCTCGCTGTACATCGAAGTAGATACAAAAGATTATATTTTATAGAAATCAAAAACATGGCTATTTCAATATTTATTACCGACGATCATCCTCTGGCTGTAGAAGGGCTGCAGAATATGCTGCGCAGCTCACCTGAAATAGAGGTGAAGGGTACATTTGTAAATGGGGAAGATTTGCTGACAGGCTTACAGAAAGCATTGCCGGATGTATTATTGCTGGATATATTGTTGCCAGACTGCGACGGGATGGAGCTTGCCGCAACTATTATGCAATCCTATCCCGATCTAAAAATATTAGCTATTACCAGCCTGGATGCCCCGGTATATGTCAAGAAAATGATGAGAAACGGCTGTAAAGGCTACATTCTCAAAAATACGGATAAGACATCGTTGATTGGCGCCATTAAAGACATATTCGCAGGGCGGGACTTTATTGACCCGGCGCTGAAAGAAAAGCTGAATTACAATTTCAACCAGAAAAGCTGGGAGGTACTGAAGAATTCAGAACTCACCAACAGGGAACTGGAGATTCTGCGACTGATTATGGAAGAAAAATCCAGCCAGGATATCGCCGGCCAGCTCTACCTGAGCCTGCGTACAGTCGAAACCCACCGGTTTAATCTCTGTAAAAAGCTCGGGGTCAACAACAAAGCATCTTTAATAAAAACGGCTATTGAACAAGGAATATTTAAAGATAAAGTATAACCATACTTCGCCAATATTTACTGTACTTACACAATCATCATTCAGGGTTCATACAATGTTTACATTTAAATTTCCAGCTGCTCCTGTTTTAACTTTAACTCGGAAAGAAAGAGTGATTCATTTTTGACTTCTCCGATCATGGTTTTTAGCTCCTTAACATTGTTGAAAGAAAAATGAAGATCTATCCAGCGATTAAAGTAATGAAGCGCCCAAATATTATCATTTATCCGCGAGCAGTTGAGCAGTTGTCGTATAATTTCGGAATTATACTTGGTCAATTTCCTATTCTGAAGATTAATAATTGCTTTAAATATTGAGGTATGAACGGCGAAATAGAATGGCTGATTTGTGGTGTAAGCAAACACTTGCTCCGATTTAATAATTTCCGATATCAATCCGTAAAATTCCTCCAGGCGCTCCCTTGTTACAAATAAAGACAAACATTCAACACCATGATTTCTGACCCAAAACTGTCTCAAATATTTAGAGGGAGTAGTTGTGGACTGTTTTTGGAGTAATATCCTAAGGTCATCGAAATATCGGTTCGAACGATGCAGAACATCAGGGATACCCAATGAACGGTATGCCCTATACCTATAGGCCAATATAATTGGATCATTATTATGTTTTAATTTTCTCAGGATGGAGAGAATGGAGCGGACCTGCTTCAATTTATCGCTGTAACTGAGTTTCAAAACATATTCCAGAATATGGTAAATAAGATGATTGCTCTTAATCTCTGGCATTTTTCCCCCAAGTATACCTAATAATCTATTCGACCTAAGTTCACCAAGAATATGTATAGATCTGCCAGCTCTTCGCCAGCTTTGCTCCATATTTTGAATTTGAGAATCCTCTCTGTCCTTTGTTTCCTCCAATTCTTCCGGAGCAACAACTTCTGAGTTTATTTCCATTACTATTTCCAGCAAAGCTGACTCAGCCGGCAATCCGATTTCTCTAACTACCTCTGATGAATATCCATAACTATCAAAGTCGGTCAACGAATCAACAATCCGTTTAATCAACTTTGTTTGTACTTCCGAAAAATTGGGCTCATGAATGTGTGCGCTAAGCCGGCTGGCCGTTAGATAGTCACCCTTATTAAGGAAATAAGAAATAAAAGCAACCTGATCTGATTCCGATTTAATCTGAATAATAGCATATCTGGGAACATCCTTCCAAAACATATCTTTAGAGTTATTAATTGGAAAATCCATCTTTTTTTCCAACAGATACTTTGCCGTGAAAAATTCCTGGAAAATCTGATGTCTCAGCCTGAACACCGCATTTTCGTCCTCCAGCTTATTTTCATTCGATGCTATAAGGATTCCAAAATTTACTAATTCCTTTATCAAAGCTACCATATCCGCATCCGCAACATTATGTCTCAGAAAAAGATTCGTTAGTTCCGAAAATTTCAAATTGATCTTTCTGCATTCTGTCAAATAGTAACCGAGTTCAGATATAATATCCAGTTTTATTTTCGGATCGATTTTTACCAGCGACTGACCGCTCACTCTGGTAAGTTGATCGTAATACTCAGAGTGCGACTTTTCCGGGTTCACCCAGATCTTTATATAGCTTTCTATAACTTGCTGAGCATTTTTTACTTTATCTTGAAAACCCGTTTTTAAATGGGCTACATGTATAAAGGCAAACAAAGGAGTAGTTAATAGCTTAAGCAGTTCGGCAGAGTAACTGTCTGTCTCCTTCTTACTAACCCCGTTTTTCTGCAGGTAATCCTTAACCTGTTTTTCCGACCACGGCTGAATGGTATAAAAGTATTTTTTTACTTCCTGAGGAATGACGCTAAAAATTTCGTTATTGATGCTTAATGGTCT
>JBEBWN010000148.1:0-8715 GCA_040392235.1 Taibaiella helva
TTTTTTGTCCATTGTTACACTTTTTGGTGTAAACCTATTTTAGGACAAGACAAGGTCTCTTTGTTACGTGTGAAGATCTCCGCATCCTCTGCTGAGGTTCCCGCATTACGCGTGAAGGTCCCCGTATTGCTTGGGGATGGCCTACCACCCTGCATGTGGAGCCCGGTGGGGCATAGGGATAGCCCCGCGACTTGCTTGATCCGTCCCTTACTGTATACATTTTTTGACAAACGAATACCGTAAGCCCGCCGCTCATATCCTGGGTATGTTGTTTGATGTAGTCCTGATATGGGAGGTAAGTGTTGCCGGGGCTTTTCTATGTGCTTACGGCATTAATCCAGTAAGTTCATTTTTAGCGCGATTTTTACCAACCCTGCGGTATTTTTGACTTGTAGCTTCTGGAGTAGCTTGAGCCGGTATTTTTCCACGGTTCTTTGGCCTACGAACAACCGTTCCGCTATTTCGTTGCTGGTGCATTCGTCAACGATAAGTTGCAGGACTTCTTTTTCGCGATTGGTTAGCTTGGGAACCAAAGGCGCTTTATTTCCAGTATTGAGTTTAAGCATGCTGTTTACTAATTCCTTTTCTATGGAGGGTTCAATATATTGCTGGCCGCGGGCCACCGTCTCGATGGCCTCAATGAGCGTTTGTTGGCTTGTGTTTTTTAACAGATACCCTTTGCAACCTTTCTGCATCATGCTCCTGACATAAATAATAGTGTCAAAGCCAGTTAGTACCAAAATATGGATGTCCGGGAAGGTTTGTTGCAATTGCAGGGCTATTTCTTCGCCGTTTGTTCCGGGCATTTGTATATCCAGGAGCAGCACATCCGGACGATTGCCGGCCAGATCCCTGAAAAGGCTATCCGCATCCTGGTAGCAGCCAATAAGTTCAATATGATGATGAAGAGCAAGTACCTTTTCTATGCCCGTTATCACAATCGGATGATCGTCTATAATGCTTACTTTGATTCTGGGCTCCATTATACGGGAAATTGTTTATTGCTTAAAAATAGCCATTTTGCGGGACACTTCACGTGTGTCCTGCCAAACAGGGTGGGGCCTGGTGATGGAATATGCGGTTTGCTTACTCAATGATCCTGGGCTCCATTATACGGGGAATTGTTTATTGCTTAAAAATAGCCATTTTGCGGGACAGTTCACACATGTCCTGCCAAACAGGGTGGCCTGGTGATGGAATACGCGGTTTGCTTGCTCAATAACCTGCAAAGCGGAAATTGGTGACTGTTTGCCAATGCCAGAATCTTAATACTCTTCTATCTCAAATTCTATATCCCATACCGTAGCCTCGCCTTCCCTATGATCAAGTGTGATCGTCCCTGTCATTGCTTCAATTTTCTTTTCCAGTAAGCGCCAAGTAGCCGTAGCTTCTATTTCTGCCCAGGGCAGGGGGGCTTGTTCCGGAAAAGCCTCGATGGTAACATATAGCCACTGTCCCTGCCAGTTCAATTGCAGGAGCACTGGCGAGGGTTTGCTGTATTGTATAACAACCTTCATAATATCCCGTAATAATCGAAAAATGTTCCGTTCCTGGCTTTTGTTGACAGGAGGCAAACCGTAGGCCTGATAAGATATGCTGACCCCTTCGAGCTGCGCCATTTTTCGGCAAAGCTCATTCAACCCATTGTCGATGCCACTATGTAGTAATATATCCGGCACCAGGCTATGGGCGGTATTGCGGAGTATAGCAGAGGACTGGTCAAGCAGTTGCAGAACATTCCTGAAGTCGTTCGACCGCTGATCATTTTTGTATTGATCGTACACAACGCTAAGATTGAGTTTAGCCATAGAAAGCATACTGCCTACACCGTCATGCAATTCCAGGGCCACGCGGCTTCGTTCCTTTTCTTCTCCTTCCATAATAGCTTTAATACGGTTTAGCTCCATTTCTTTTTGCAGCGCGCTGGTCTGTTCTTTGTCCAGGAGCAGTTGTTTCCGGTTGTTTCTTTTGATCATAAAATAGATCAGGAATAACAGGAACAACACCGTGCCAAAAGTGACCACCAGGATATTTTGTTTAAAGGCTGCAGAACGCTGTTGTTCTACCTTTAGCTTATGTAAGGCAATCTCTTTTTCCTTTTGGGCCATCTGAAACTTCCGTTCATATACATTCGCCTCTTGTAAGTTTTTTGCGGAGACGATACTGTCTTTTAAAATATTGTATAATTGCCGAAATGCGATGGCCTTGTCGAACTGCTTGCCGCGGGCGTACACATTACTGAGGCCTAACAAGGGCTTTAACCGGTATAGATGGGCATTTAAGGATAGCGCTTCCTGTTCAGTGGCTACCCAGGCCTTTTCTGCTTCAGAGTAGTTGCGAAAAGTAAAGCAGAATTCGCCGTAGCTATACCGCATACTCAACCGGTGAAAGATGTTCAGGTCTTTGTCTTCGATTGACTGCCTGAAAAATGCGATCAATGGTTGGGCCTTTTCTGTCTTGTGATCCCTCATGTACAGGAAGGCCAGATTTATAGAGGCCAGGGCCTCCGTAGCTTTGTTGTCACATTTTCGAGCCAGGAGCAGGGAATTGGTGTAAAAGTTAAAAGCATTGGCTGTATCTGCCATTTGCAGATACAGGTTGCCTTTACGGTTCAGTATATTGCTCAGTCCTAGCGTGTCTTTTTCTATAATGGCAATAGTTTCCGCTTTAGTTAAATAGTAAAGCGATTTTTGCGTTTCTCCAAGGAGAAACCATACCACTGAGAGGTTGTTGTAAATATTAGCTTTCTTGGTATTATAGCGATTCTGGTGGGGTGTAGAGAGCGCTTTATAATAATTGTCTGCCGCTTCGCTATACCGGCCTTGTACGGTATAACAATTTGCGATTCTGTTATAAATCTGGAGGATAAGGTCTGTTTGTCCAGGATGGCAGTATTGTAGTGCTTTTTGTAAATAGGCTATACTTTTATCGAAATGTCCCTGGCTATATTCCGCGTTGCTTCTGGCCATAAGATTACGGATGACATGCTCCTCATTCCGGTATTTTCGCGGTAACAGGAGTGGTATGTCTTTAAACAACAAATTGTCCAATCCCGAAATCGTAGCGGGGTTTTCCGTTGCGATGTGCATACTTTCGTGGACGCCTGGAAAGGAACTAACCTGCGGATCGCGTTCTCGATATACAGAATCGGCTCCGGGTATGCCCCAAATCATGTTAATATAGCCCAGGAAAAGGGAAGAAAACAGTAGCGCTTTTCTCACACGATAACCATATTTTTCTACACTCAAAGCTAATCAATTGCGTATGACCGGTATGGCCGTATTTATACGGTTTTTCAAAAAGGCGTATATTCCTCCATACCGCAGCAATAGTAAAAGAAATATTTTTGTTTCAGACTTACGGATTTGTTGACGCTTAGTATGCGCATCGTACCGTCTCTTCATGCACTAACTATACACCGCTCTTTTTTAACTGTATAAATATACATGGAATTATGGAAATTAAATTTTTACCAGTTACAAGATCTCATTCCGGCTCCGATACATGGAGTTATAGTATTGTTTTCCTGAAAAGGCTTTTTTTGTTTACCGTATTATGGTTTTTTTCCTGGGGGACTCATGCCCAAATTTACCAATGGGGTATCTCCATGGGTAATAAGGCAGGCTTTGATATGCCTAACGCCGTGGTATCGGATATCGCCGGTAATGTATATGTCACCGGATCATTTGAAGATACGGTCGATTTCGACCCCGGTGCCAATAACGCTATGCTGACAGCTGCCGATGGCGGCGACGCCTTTATCGCCAAATACGATGCCGCGGGCAATTACGTGTGGGCTATAAAAATTGGCGGCGAAGGGTATGAGTATACCTTGGGAATCGATCTGGATAAATCGGGTAATGTTTATGTTACCGGTTATTTCGACGGTACGGCGTATTTTAATGATACCGCGGCCACCGATACGCTTACTTCTGCCGGAAACGATGCGTTTTTAGCAAAATATACTCCTGACGGTAAATATATCTGGTCAGTGCGTATGGGAGGCAGCTCGTCGGACCAGAGCGCCGGAGTGAAGATCGACACGGCAGGAAATGCCTATATAGCAGGTTATTTTAACTCCGTAAGCGCCGATTTTAACCCGGGGCCGGACTCCGCTATACTCAAACGTGCAGGTAATTACGATGCCTTCCTGGCAAAATATGACCCTGACGGTAAATATATCTGGGCGGTTAGCATGGGCGGAACAGGCACCGAAAATTGCTATGCCCTGGATATCGATATGGCTGGTAATGCCTATATTACCGGTACTTATAACTCGACTAATGCCGATTTCAATCCCGGGCCCGATACCGCTCTTCTGAAGCGGGTAGGCAGCAACGACATTTTTGTTGGAAAATACGACAAGGATGGTAAATATATCTGGGCCTTCAGCGTAGGTGGCAGTGGGTTGGATCAGGGCAGGGGTATCGCGGTCGACGCCATGGGTAATGTTTATATAGCCGGCCATTTTGCTTCATCGGTGGTTGACTTCGATCCGGGTGCGGATACTTCTAAACCCAGGCTGAGGACCAAAGGGTCGGATGATATTTTTATTGCTAAATATGATGCCGGTGGTAAGTACGTCTGGGCCCGTAATATGGGCGGCAAAAGTATAGATTATTGCTACGGACTGGATGTTAATGCCCTGGGTAATGTATTTATAACCGGCTATTATAATGAAGAGGCAGAATTTGACGGCATTACGGGGTCAACCATATTTAAAGCAGAAGGCGGAGCCGATATGTACCTGGCGCGTTATGATGCGGACGGCAACTTTAAATGGGCAGGCAATATGGGCGGACCGGGTTCGGAAACGCCATATGGGGTATCCGTCAACCCACGAGGCGATATTTATGTTGCCGGGTTCTTTAACGGAACGGCCGATTTTGATCCCGGTCCTGGCGCTGGTAAGCTTACGGCAGAGTTTTACGATGTTTTTGTCGCAAAATTCATTTGTACGGATACCAGCTCATCCTATCTAGACGCTGCAGAATGCAGGGATACCTTTTTGTTGAATGGTATGGCTTATACTGAGGCCGGAACCTATTGGCAACATTTCCCGAATGTAACCGGTTGCGATAGTACCCTGACTATATCATTGTCTTTTTACCAGGTGGAACCTGTTATACAGATAAAGGAATTCCTGTTGAGCGTGGATAATGTTTATGCAACGTACCAATGGATGAAAAATGGTACAGACATCGCGGGAGCAACGGAAGCTACCTACCTGGTAAAGGAGAATGGCAATTACCAGGTACGGGTTACCAATGAGAGGGGGTGCCCGGGAACGGCTCCCGAATATACGGTTAGTAATGTACCTCAAAATGGACTTGAAAATATCAGGGATCTGGGCGCTTATATCCGCGTTTATCCCAATCCCGCCAGCAAAATATTATATATTAGTAGCCCTTTGGCTGTACAAGCAAGTATGTACAGTATAGAGGGGCGGCATCTTTGGCACGGTGATAATGTACAAACCGTACCACTGGAACATCTTTCCAGCGGCGTATATCTGTTACATATTTATGATAACAAGGGTAACCTGGTCCGCGTGGAGAAAGTGCTGAAACCCTGATAGAACAGACAGAGATTCCTGAAAAGATAAAACCATAAATGCACTTCCGTCGCCTTATGCGACATTCCGGAATAACCCTGCCGTTATGGATCCCTAGGCATGACAGAGAATTCGGATTAGATGGAAGCCATCCCGCTATTATTGAGGGATGGCTTCTTGCTTTCGGCCACCTTATCCACTAAGGCCGTTAGGAGGAATATTCCTGATAGGCTGGATTGTATATGGCGACCGTTAGCATTGCTGACGGTCGTAGAATAGTGTTACGAGGCTGAAAGCCTCGCAGAGGACGCAGAATTTTACTGCATCGTTTTACTGGTTTCATATAATCTGTGGGCCGGATAGAGGTTTGCTGTGCGGGTAGGGCTGCCTTTGGCCGGGTGATGGCAATGTTGCAGTCCTTAAATGGTGTTTACGGGTACCTGGATTTCAGTATAATTTCCTTTCGTAGTTTCTATGCGGATGTTTCCCTTTAGCTCCGCTACCCTTTGGCGGATATTGCTGAGTCCCATGCCTCCGTTGTCTACCGGCGGTATATAACCTTTACCGTTATCGCTGACCTCAATCCGGATCAATTCTGCTGTGTACCGCAAATGAATTGTAGCAATAGTGGCGGAGGAATGTTTTATAATATTCTGTACCAGTTCTTGTATGATCCGTAACAGGTTGTGATGATCATGCATCGTTAAGGAAGGTTCTTTGCCGGTGCTGGTAAACAAAAAATAGAGCTGTTGCTTTTGCGGCATATTGTCAAGAAAGTTCTGCACCGACGCCCGCAAGCTGCCGGAACTGCTTTCGGCATGAGGCAGGCCAATGTCGATAAGACTGTGTGTTACCTCTTGTAGTATAAGCCTTGTCTCGGCCAGGGCTGCAGCAGCGTTACCTTCCAGCTGGGCCGCATTTATCCTGGTCAAAATATCCGTAGCCTCAAAAATTACAGGGTAAATATACTCTTTTACCTGATCGGTTATTTTCTGCCTTTCTTCTGTAGTACCTTCCATGTAAGAATTAAGCCGCTCTATCTGTTCGTCTTGTTTTAATTGTTTCTTAAGTCGCTCATTGATATCGCGTTGTTTCCGGAAATTGTTTACCGATACCCGAGTCAGAATTACCAGTAGTAATCCCACGACGATACTGCCTGCAATGAGCATGTTTTTCCGGAAAGCGATACGTTCATTCTTCCTGAGCAGGACCTGCTGCTCCGTAATCTCTTTGTTCTTTTTTTCTTCTTCATAATCGGTTTCCAGCCGGGCAATCTTATCATTCCTTTCCTTTTGGGCAATGCTGTCCTTAACATTGCTGTATTGCCTAAAATACGCATAGCCTTCAGCACTGTTCCCCGTGCCGGCATAGGCTTTGGAGAGCAGCAATAACCGCCGGGTATATTCCCCGCCCCCAACGTTTGGTCCAGTTTGCGTAGACGGACGTAACCTTTCAATCACTTTTTCATACTGGCCCGATTCCAGATCCCGTTCGGCAACCAGGAGCAGGCTGTCTGTTACCAGGGGTGTTTCTCTGGGCCAGGCAGAAAAACACATAGATACAAAGCCAGCCAGTAGAATGAAAAGCCGTTTTAACCTCATAAAGGTTAAAGTTAATGCAAAGAAACAAATCGAAGCTGGTAATGTGCCCGGCTTTAATCTGCTCTTTTGAGTCGATGGGAAGGAGAGCCCTTTTATGGCGGCTGACGCTCCCAGGGGAGTAATAAATCTTTAAGCGTGGGGAGAGCCGTTGTGGCTATAACCTTCGCGCAAAAAATTGCAGAGCAAAAACCATCGGGGCCGTTCCAGGACAGTATGATGATGCAGGTCTTATTCTATTCTTGTATACAGATTTACCGTGTCTTTAAAGATAAAATAAGAGTGGGGAAGATCCTTATAGTTGAAAATTTCCCATTTGGTAATTAATTTAGTAGGCGAATCGTTAGCTCAATCAAATTCGTTTGGCTGTTCCTCTATGATAATGGACCGGGTTTCCTTTTCCTTTAGAGTGGATAGGGCCCAGAACTCGAAGGCACTTCCCCATGACATTTTCAGAAGAGGCATAGGTACCTTTTGTTCACTGATGATCAATTTACCTTTGGTATCTTTTAAAACGGAACGCTGCCAGTTCAGCCGTTCAGTGTATTGAACCGCAGTATCGTGAATACGGATGAAGCACAGGATGGCGCATTTGCTTAATATCCCAATGGCACTGATGTTTTTGTAGGCTGGTAATATGTCGCACACCAAAGGAAAAGCAATAAACAAGGCCAGTATGGAATATTGGAGTTCCAGGTAGAACTGCTGTGCATATCCCTGGTAGATACATACGTTAATAACCAAAGTTAGTCCCGTAAAAAAGGTAAGGAGCCATATTAGCTGGGCATATTGCCTGTTGCGCATATATTGGTACAGGGCGAGAACGAAAAAAATGGCCCGCAGATAGTAGTTTTTTATTACCCATTTCGCAAAATTGCGGTTAGATGCTATAGTAAAGTAATTGGGGAATATAGTTTTGAAGTTATTGATGACGACATGGCGTTACTATCGTAAGGTATCTTAAAGAACAGGATTTTGATCGCGTAAATAAGGACGTAAATAAGCACGACAGCGGCGAAGCCTTAACTGCCCCATCCCTTGTAATGCTAAAACAGGAATCCTATACCAAACAGTAGCACAAAAATTAATAGAGGGCGAAAGAAGACTATAGGAAGCGACAACAGCCAGAAACGCGACGAAAAACGCCCGTGTTCATTTGATTATCTGTAAAAGCAAGATAAACCAGGGTAAGTATGGCGCCTTGTACCAGTTCGCCTTGTATCCAGAAAAAGGAATGTGTTGTGATTAAGATATTAAAAAGCAGGATAACCAGGGCAACCCGGTAGTTTTTCAGGCCAAACCATGTTAATAGGAAAGAAACGAAGTAGAATAAGATAATGCTTAGAGAATAAAGTAAGGTGATATGATCCAGTGACAACCCGAACCATCCTCCCTAAGGGGGAAAAACCTGTGTGATCGCAGCGCCGAATCTGTTGACGTGTATAGCCAGCGCGTTGTTGGCTATACACGTGGAATAGTTGATAAGAAGAATCGAAAATGATCACCCGCTCCTTATAATAAATAAACGCGCCAACAAACAATAAGCCGTAGGTTGTGATGGCT
>JBEBWN010000149.1:0-8633 GCA_040392235.1 Taibaiella helva
AAAAAAGCTTCCGCGCGGCCGAGGCTAAGCTAAGCCCGCTTTTTTGTCTGGCTATACTACAGCCGGCATAGCCGTATGAAGTTTAGACTTCAAGAGGGGAAAATTCATTTCCGTTTCAGGAAAAGCTTGCAGCAGCATAAAATACATTTTACTGGCTTTGCGATGTTTTCGCCCTGCATTAACTTGGAGAAGTTCTACAGTTACTATGTTGAAATTCAATTGGATGTCAGATAATCAGCAAGCCCTATTTAGGGGGGCAGTAACCGGTGTTTGATTAAAGCCTTAGCCATTGCGTTGTGCCGGTACGGTATTGGCCCTGCCGATGGCCATAATGCTCCAATAGTCTTGTGTTTGGTTGATGATCCAGCAGCGTTGCAGCTGTTGTTCCTGTTGTAATGCCAGCAGGGTCAAGGCTAATGCAAAAGACGATGCTGTGGGAAAGGAACCGCAGAAATCTTTGAAGTGAACAGTATTGCATTCGGCGAAATCTTGTATTAGAAGAGCGCGGTCGTACCCTGCATAGACATGATCTGAGGCAGCAATGGATAGATTATTTGCCTCCAGGAAATGCCTGACCTGGTCATCGATACCCGCTTCCCCGGTTACAAACGTGCTGCAACCCTCTATGCGGGCCAGGCTATGCTGGTCGCAGTCCGCTCTAAGTTGGAAGAAAGCTGCGCCTTCGCCAATAGCGGCACTGTTACGGCAACGGGGAAACCTGTTCAGAATATGAAAACTGGTGTCGGTGCATTCCTCTACGGCCCCGACCAGTGCGTTTCCCCCCTCTTCCTGCAAAAGCAGGCTGGCATTGAGTAAGGCTGATTCGAAGGAGTGCCCGCGATGCACATAGGTCATATTATGCACGTTTGCCGCTATAGAAAGGGCAATCTGTCCGGACACTGTATTATGGGTGGATTGTATAAATGCTGTAGGGGTCAGCATTTTTTCGTCTTGTTCTATCATTTTTTGCAGGAAAACTTCCGAGTCGAGCAGCATGCCGTAGGCAGTGCCTACGTGAATGGAGCCGGGTTGCCCGATGCCGCCCTCTTGCAGGCATATTTTTGCGGCAGCGACCCCCGTGCGGACGGGTTTTGTCATGCGCCGCAACTGCATCGGTGGAATCAAGCCGCTGTAATCGGGTTCATCACAATAGGCCCTGTCGCCTTCAATCGGCGTTAAAGAACCGTAAGGCCGGCTGTTGGTGAGGGTACCGGAGGGACTTATGCTGCAAAAGCTATTGATATACATGATCCTGATCTTAAGGATGCCAAAATTAGATTTTTTCGATTAATTTGGCCGTATCAAAAGAATGCTTGCCGCTCCTTTCATATACGAGGAATCCATGAACGATTCGGAATTGCATTATCTACAGCAAGAGCGGGATAAAGAAAAAAAGGTGTTGGTGCGAACTGTCCGGGCTATCACTTTTATTTTTGTCATCCTACCCTGTTGCCTGGGGCTGTTTATGGAGTATATAAGCCGACGTGCACAGACTGCGGAGTGGGTACGTATCAGGGAAGAGGAGGAGCCTCATGCCTATGCGCTGTATATCCTAGGCATGTTTGTTCTTTTAATCCTGGTGGCCCTGATCGCTTATTACGCCTACACACGTAGCCTGAAGAAATTGGTCCGGGATATAAATACAGGTAATAAAACAGTAGAACGGACAACGGTGACACGGAAGCAATTTATACCCACCAACGAAACTTATCATTTGTACCTAGGCTCCAGGGCGAAGCTCAGTATCGAAGTAACCCAACAGGAGTTTGAGCATTACGAAGCGGGTGACGAGATCAATATTGAATACAGCAGCTATGCCCGGGTTTACTTTGGTTACTTTTAAATTTCTGTACCGGCAATCTGTTCAAGAAGCGGGCGGAAATACCCTGGCGCATACAGCATTCTGCTGCCATACCAGCTAAACATCTCCCCGTCAACCAGGATTACCCTGGCATGTGGCGCTATACATTGTATCTCATCAATGTGCTTTTTCCCGAAAGGGTAAGGTTCGGAGGACAGCAATATTATGTCGGGTTTGTATTGGGCAATCTGCCCGGCAGTCAGTTCAGGATAACGTAACGAATGGGCCGTAACATTCCGCATGCCCAACCGTTGCATAACATCATGGATAAAAGTGTCTTTACCTATGCTCATCCAGGGCTGCCGCCAGATGAGGTAGAGGGCTGAAGGGCCGTGGGTCAGCGCGGGTAATTGCCGGTAGCCGTTTTCAATTTGCCGGACGATTTCAGTAGCCTCTTGTTTTTTGTGGGTCATGATACCAATACTGCTGATCATGTGTACGGCATCTTCAAGGGTTTGTATATCGCTTACCCATACGGGGCATATATGTTGCAGCGCCTCCACTTGTTCCTGAAGGTTCTCTTCTTTGTTGGCCAAGATAAGGTCCGGACGGAGCGCTCTGATCTCTTCCAGGTGGAGTGTTTTTGTGCCTCCCACGCGCTTTTTTGTTTGAAACCATTGGTCCGGATGGACGCAGAACTTGGTAATGCCTACCGTTTCTGCATGTAAACCCAGGTGGAATAATACCTCTGTTTGGGAAGGAACGAGGCTCACAATTCTCTGAGGTGGACGTAGGGTAGGGACGATTTGGTTAATATAGAGCATAAATTCCGGGGTGGCGTTAACGCCTGAATATAATTCTGAAAGTTGTTCCTTTTCCAGGCTCTGAGTTTTTGACAAAGATGCTGCCGTTATGGTATTTTTCAATAATCCGGCGGGCCAGGGATAAGCCCAGGCCCCAGCCCCTCTTTTTGGTAGAATAGCCCGGCGCAAACACTTTTTTGAAATCGTTTTTAGGAATCCCTTTGCCGGTATCGCTGATATCTATGGTTACAATACGGGGTTGGTTATGCAGTTGGATGAGTATCCGGCCCTGCCCTTCCATGGCATCAAGGGCATTGCGCATCAGGTTTTCGACCACCCAGTCAAAGAGTGGCCCGCTCAATAATACTTCAACAGGGCTTTCGTCGTATTCAAAATCGATGTCTACTTTTTGCGGTTTCCTTGCGCGCATATATTCAACCATACCTTGTATGCGCGATACCAGGTTTTCTTCGATAAGCTGGGGTACACTGCCGATCTTGGAGAAGCGGTCGGCAATCAGTTGAAGGCGGGACACGTCTTTTCCCATTTCTTCGATCCATTCCTCATTTGCGCCACTGTCTTTGAGCAGTTCCATCCAGGCAACGATCGAGGAAAGTGGCGTGCCCAGCTGGTGGGCCGTTTCTTTGGACATGCCTACCCAAACCTGGTTCTGTATGCTGCGTTGCGCATTGCTAATGGCAATAACGACAATAACGAGGAAAAAAAAGGTAATAGCCACCAGGAGCAAAGGGTAGTATTGCAGGCGGGTCAGCAATGCCGAGTCGCCATAAACGAGGTAGCCCTTACCCTGTAATCCGGGGGTACTGTAGTCGAAGAGAATAGGCGGGTGCAGTTTCTGAAACTCGTTGAATTTGCGTTTAAGGTAGTCGGGGTCTTTTTGCAGCCTGCCCGTATCCAGGTTCATCTGGTCTACCCAGTTCATCTGCTCGTCGGTAACAAATACGGGTATTGTTTTATTTTCGGCAATTACTTTTGAGGCGAAAGTAACGTCGGTTTGCGAGCCGATTTGTGACGAAGAAAGGGCAGGTGCCATGGCCACGGTTTTGAATGCCTCTACTAATATATTGACTTTTTTTTGCTCTTCTAAAGCCATGTCTTTGGCTACCCGGTTAAAATAGAATAGGGTAATGCCTACGATCACCAGCGCAATGAAGACCAGGTAACTTCTCCAGTTGAGGTATTTCCGCATATGAGCCAAAAATAGGCAAAAACAAGGAAGCGGATAAGCAATTGCGTTCTTAACCTTATTTTTTTCGGTATTTTAATATTACTGCCTATTTTTGAAGCTATATGAGCTTTCTGTTTCCCCTGTTTTTGCTGGCAGGACTGGCTTTGATTATTCCCGTATTAATCCATCTTTTTAACCTGCGCAGGTATAAAAGGGTTGCTTTCCCCGATACCCGTTTTTTGCGCAATATTCAGCTTTCTACCAAGAAACAATCGAAGATCCGGAACTGGCGGTTATTAATAACGCGCCTGTTGTTCCTCGCTGCCCTGGTGCTGGCATTTGCACAGCCTTACTGGGGCGGTAGCGGACAAAGGGGTACAGGGAAACATTTAACGGTAATCTATATTGATAATTCCTATAGTATGACGGTTGCAGAAGGGCAGATGTCTTTATTGCAACAGGCAAAGATGAAAACCCGGCAATTGGTAGCCGCTTCTGACCAGCAGTCCCGTTTCCTGTTATTGACAAACGACCGGATGTCGGCTATGCGGCCCCTGATGAAGGAAGAGGCTCTGAAAGAGATTGACCTGATTCAACCGGTGGCTAAGGCCGTATCTTTAAAGCAGGTATTGGCCAGTGTGCAGGCGGCGCAAGCCAACGAGCCAGGAAGGGAATGGGATGTTTTTTTCTTTTCCGATCTGCAACAAAGTAGTCTGATGCCAGCAGAAACAACTTTGCGCAGCCCGGCTCATACGTCGTTCTATTTTTATCCGCTGCAATTACCCGATGCCGCTAACCTGTATGTCGATACGGCTTTTTTCCTCTCGCCTGTTATAGATAGCAGGCAAAGCAATTCGCTGCTGGTTAAAGTGAGAAAAAGCGGTAAAGGCGAGGCGCCTGCAGGCAATGTACAGCTGAGTGTAAATGGGCAGGTCAGAGCTGTTAGCGCTATAGCTTTGCGGGATAGCTTGTGGGTCGATACTTTGGAAGTACAGATGGGCGACTCGGGTTGGCAACAGCTGGAGATAGCACTGGTGGATCATCCTCTTGTTTTTGATGATACTTTCCGGCTGGCGGCGCGGACGGTACCCCAGCTTTCCGTACTGACCGTTGCAGAACAGGGCATCAGCCCGTTTTTGCAGGCTGCTTTCCGCACGTACGAGGGTTTCAGGAGCAAGGTTACGCCTGCTGCCCAGATCGATAAGAGCGAGTGGCCGGCTTATAATCTTATTGTTTTACAGAATATCAGGGCCATTACGCCGGCGCTGAAAGATGCTGTGGCAGAGGCACTGGACAGGGGGCAGAGCATATTGCTCTTTCCCGGCGATATTAGCCAGACGGAACCCTTTAATGATGCTTTAAAGGCCTGGGGAGATATTACAATCGAACGACAGGATACCTCCAGGCAGCAAGTGGTTACTATACAACAGGCTCATCCGTTGTTACAGGATTTGTTTGAGAAAATTCCCGATAATGTGCAATTGCCGCTCACAACACGCCGTTACCCTATATCGGCTGCCCTGTCGGCCAGTCAGCAAATGCTTATGGGATTCCGGGATGGGAAGCCTTTCCTGGCGCAGTATAACCTGGGTAAAGGCAAACTGTACCTGTGTGCTGCCTCTTTAGATGATAAAACCACGAATTTCCCCCTGTCGCATTTTTTTGTGCCTATTTTGTATAAGATGACGATGCAGAGTGGTGCCGGTAGCATTTATGCCTTATTTGCCGGTGATGTGCAACCGATTTGGTTGCCAGCGCAAGGGGCGGACCGCAGGAGTGTCTGGCATATTGCAGCTACCGGTTTCGATGCCGTGCCGGCGCAGCGCGCAGCCGGCAATGGCACGGAAGTATTTGCCGGCAGCGCCGTATTCCATGCCGGCTTTTTCAAGTTGTACCAGCAGGACGTTCCTGATAGTATTGTCTTAGGCATAAATGCAAGCCGTACAGAATCTGACCTGAAGCTGGCGGACCCCAAGCTGGTCAATCAGGCTTTACCAGGTATTCATTGGATTGATGAGCGCTATGTGAATGAACGCGGATGGCATGGTGGTGCTAACCCTTTTCCCCTGTGGAAAATTTGCGTGCTGGTAGCCTTGGCCTGCCTGGCTGTAGAAACTTTTTTTCTGTTAAAAAAGGATAAAGGCCTTGCTAAAACCGATCCGGCATAGCTTATAATGTGTTGTTCATACAGAGTGTAATTGAACAATTTACGGCTAATTTGTTTATAAACAAGTCTCATGTTGGGTAACCCGGGTAGGATGTCTTTCTGCCGGAAGTGCTGCAACACTACAGTTGATTATAACCAGATTTATTTATGGCCTCTAAAAAACACTTATATGATTCGGGCATCATTGGAAATTGTTCTTACATCGCCCACATAGAACGCAATACTAATGTAAGCTGGCTGTGTTTTCCGCGCTTTGACAGCAGTTTTATATTCGGTAGTATGCTGGATAAAAATAAAGGCGGCGCCTTTTCCGTCCTGCCGAGTGATAAGTTCCGGTCGCACCAGTATTATGTGGAAAATACGAATATTTTATGTACCGAAGTGACCAGCGCGGATGGCAGTTACAGGGTCACAGATTTTGCGCCCCGTTTCAGCCTTTATGACCGCTATTTCAGACCGCTGATGCTAGTGCGTAAGGTCGAACCCTTGTCCGGTAACCCGCGTATACGTGTTATCTGTAAACCGGTAACGGATTATGGGCAGCGGGCATTGAGCGCTTCTCCGGCCAGTAACCATATAGATTATTTTGGAACAGATAACCCGATCCGTTTAACTACAAATTTTTCCATCAATCATATTCTTAAGGAAGATTACAGTGTACTGAATGAGACGAAATACCTGGTACTGACGTACGGTAGTCCCCTGGAGGCGCCGCTGGCCAGCACGGCGGAAGACTTTTTGCACAAAACAAAGACATACTGGCGGCAGTGGATCAAGAAAACAAGTATCGGCAATTTTTACCAGGACCAGGTCATCCGCAGTGCGCTTGTACTGAAGATTCACCAGTATGAGGATACGGGTGCGATTATTGCTGCCAGCACCACCAGTTTGCCCGAACATCCCGGTAGCGGCAGAACATGGGATTACCGCTATTGCTGGCTGCGGGACGCCTACTACATCCTTTTGGCATTTAATAATATAGGTCACTTTGAAGAAATGGAGCGCTATTTCAATTTTATTGCCAATATATCGGTGATGGAAAAGGGCAGGTATCAGCCCCTGTATGGTATTGCCGGAGAGCGCGATTTGCGGGAACATATAATTGATCTGGAGGGATACCGGGGAAATAAACCGGTGCGTATCGGGAACCAGGCGAGTGAGCATATTCAAAACGACGTGTACGGCCAGGTATTGATCTCTTTGTTGCCTTTGTACACAGACCAACGGTTTATTTTTAAAGAGCGTTCTGATTCTTCAGACTGGATTTCTTCCCTGCTGAAGAAAATAGAAATGGTTATAGATGAGCCGGATGCCGGTCTTTGGGAGTTCCGTGATATTGACGGATATTTTTGTTATACGTACCTGTTTCACTGGGCAGGATGCCAGGCGGCTATTAAAATTGCCGACCGGATACGGGATAAAAAACTAAGGGCCTGGGCTGAACGTTTGCTTCAGAAAACGATCGTGAAAATTGAAAGCTGTTACGATGCCGAACGGAAGGTATACCAGCAGGGAGTAGATAAACCGTATATGGATGCCAGTACACTGCAACTGATAATGATGCAATACCTGGATCCTGCGTCCGAACGGGCACGCGATCATTTACAAGCTGTAGAATCTGTATTGGGCTCTACGGACGGCCTCTTTTACCGATATAAGCATGAGGACGATTTCGGTATTCCCCGTTCTACTTTCCTGATCACTGCTTTCTGGCATATAGAAGCCCTGGCCTGTGTGGGCAGGATAGATGAAGCAATCCAGCGGTTTGAACAACTGTTACAATACAGTAATCATTTAGGATTGCTTAGTGAAGATGTAGATGCCCAATCCGGCAGCCAGTGGGGTAATTTCCCACAGGCGTACAGCCACGTCGGTTTGATGAATGCGGCTTACCGGATTGCCAAAAAAATGGATCAACCTAACTTTTTATAGCATCATGCCGGCTGAGGTTGCCGGCCGAATGTTCCTTTGTCGTCCACCCTGTAGTCAGTTTAAGCAGGAAAGCTCTTACTTCTTCGGGGTTTTTCAGGTAGTAGGTAGCAGATGAAGATCCGGCGCCTACTTTGATGGTGGTAGCCAGGTCGGGCATTGCTTTAAAGGTATCCTCATCGGTCTGGTCGTCGCCAATAGCCAGTACAAAGGAGGCGTTTGTTTTTTCCAGGCACTCTCTGGCGGCATTGCCTTTGTTGATATGTGCGTTTTTGATTTCGATGACCTTGTTACCTTCCAGAACCTGTAAGCCGTAATCTGCCGCTTTATATTTCAGGTTGCTCATTATTTCTGTGGCGCGCAGGTTACCCAAGCCTTTATCTACTTTGCGGTAATGCCAGGCCAGTGAGTAGTCTTTTTCTTCAATAAAGCTTCCCGGAGTGCGCATTTCGTAATGCTGTAAAATTGGCAGAAAATCTTCTTTCCATTCGTTGCTTACGCCATTACTTACCTGCCAGCCCTTCCCGTTCTCTTTAATCCATGCGCCATGTTCGGCAATGATGTCGATAGGAAGACTACCCAGCCATTCCTCCAAGCTTTCCTTTTTACGCCCGCTGATAATGATCAGCTTGTTACGTTTGTCGTTATATATTTTTTTCAAAAGTTGTAGCAAGTCCCCGTCAGGAACCGCCTTTAAAGGATCATTGTTAAAGGGCACAAGCGTTCCGTCATAATCTAAGAAGA
>JBEBWN010000150.1:0-8626 GCA_040392235.1 Taibaiella helva
ACTTCTTTAACGCTACCAGGAATTCAAAATTCTCGTTCCGCTTATGCACATGCAAGCCGTCCCAACGTTCTGTAAAATTGATCATTTGTATCAGCAGTTCACTTGCGGGGTAAATGCCCAACTTACCGTAAAAGGCATCATCCGCATCGCCGGCAGCAAAAAAATAAAGCGACCGCAATACCGTAGCCGAATGGCCTATACGCAATATATGCGGCATACCCCTGGGGATCCAGAAATAATGCCGGGCGGGTACCACATACGTCTTGAAATCAACCGTAATATAAGCAATCCCCCCTTCCACATAGCTGAGCTGGCCCTTCCTGTGCGTATGCAGCGGTATCAGTTTTTCCGACTTTTCGTGCATTACAAACACCGAATGGGCCTGTTTATCGATATCAGGCAATGAAGCGATCAACCCCATAATGTACAATACAAGCCGCAATGTTAAATATTTCCGCGTTGAAAACAAGGTAAAACGATTACATTTTTCTCCGGGTAAAGCGAGTTCCCCCTCCTCGGATCACTTCTTTTTTTACCCTGGCCGGATCCGATAAAAACATGGCTATTATAATTAAATGCACAGGGAACGATAACGCTAATTTTGCACTCCAATTTCGAGACAGACAAAAATGCAACAGCTTACAGTTCTACTTTTCCTGCTATTGCTACACCCCGTTTCTTTCGCCCATAAAGAGCATAGTGCTGCTGCCACAACAGATACCCTGCGTCTTTCGCTCCGGGAAGTCTGGCAAAAAGCAGAGGCCCATAGCCGTTGGCTGCACATCCAGGAAAAAGCAGCAGAAATAGCCGGGGAAGAAGTTAAAGATATCCGGATGGAACGGCTGCCGGAAATCGGGCTGGCCGGAAGTGCAGAAAAGGCTTCTAATATACCGATATACGAAAATGGACTTTTTTCCAAACCCACTCAGCACGAGGTGATCCATACCCTGTATCGTGTAGGCGCCGACCTTTATCTTAACCTGTACAATGGCAACAAACTCAACCTGAAGGCAGCGGAAAACAAGACCTTGTATCAAATCAGCCTCATCCGTAAAGATCAGGCCCTCTCAGATATTCGATACCGTACAGCAGCCCTGTACCTGAACCTCCAGAAGTCATTCCTGTTCAGAAAGCTTATACTACAGGATATCAGCGACCAGGAACAACAACTGGAAGAGATCCGTTCCTTTTTCAAAAACGGCACGGCGCTCAAAAGTGATGTGTTAAGAGTAGAGCTGGAGCTTTCAAGGCGTAAAATGGCCCTGGTTACTATCGAGAACGACATATTGATCAACAACCAGAAACTGAATATTATCATAGGCGAACCAGATGAACAGCTGGTCTATCCCTCAGACATTAGTACACCGCCTCTACCCGGCACCTCCTACGGGCAATACCTGGAAGAGGCCCTGGCCCACGCCTTCCCCTACCATATATCAGGACAGCAAACCCACCTGAGCGAGATCCGCCTGCGGCAGGTAAAGGCCAATGTGCGCCCCAAATTCGGTTTGTACAGCGACTTTTACTATGCCAATCCCCAAATCTTCCTGTTTCCTTATAATCCGTACTGGTATTCGCTGGGTGTCGCCGGATTGAAAGCCTCCTTCCCCCTCTCTTCGCTGTACCACAACCTGCATAAGGTAAGAGCGGCGAAGCTGGAACTGGAAAAAGAAGAGGAAATACACAGAGATACCGAAGACCAGCTGCGGCAACAGGTGAAAGAAGCGTACCTCCGCTATAAAGAGGCATTGGTACAAATTGGCGTGGCAGAAGTAAATGTTGGCCAGGCCGAAGAAAATGCCCGTATTATAAAGAACACCTACTTTAACCATACGGCACTGATCACGGACCTGCTCGACGCCGATATCCAGGTGCTGCAATCCCGTTTCGAGCTGGCTGCAGCCCGCATTACGGCCCAGAATAAATACTACCTTCTTCAAAACATTACCGGCGTTTTATAATACAATGAAAAAAAAGAAGTACACCGTTACCGACAGGCTTATTACAAGATTAACCGGCTGGGCAGCAAGCCTTATTGTTGCCGCCCTGGCCATTTGGGGCCTGTACACCCTCTGGGGATACTATACCTACGAGCAAACTAACGATGCACAGGTGCAGGAATATGTAAACCCCGTTATCTCCAGGGCAGGCGGCTTTATTACGGCTGTTAATTTTGAAGAAAACCAACCGGTACGGAAGGGCGATACCCTCCTGCTTATCGACAACCGCGAGTACCTTTTACAGGTACAACAGACCCAGGCTGCCCTGGCAAAAGCAGAGGCACAACTGAAAGTGCTGGAAAGCACTATCCGCACCCTGCAAAAGACAGCGGCATCGTCAAAAGCACAGGTTAGCGCCAACCAGGCCCGGGTCTGGAAAGAACAACTGGACTACAACCGCTACCAACAACTATACAACGAAGCATCGGCTACCCAACAGCAGCTGGAACATATACAGGCTGCCCTAGACATCCATAAAAGCGATTACCAGTCTGCCCGCGATAACTATGATGCAGCCAGTTCCCGGATTGAAGATATACAGGCCGAAAAAGCGGTGGCACTGGCCGATATCGCCCGGCTAAAAGCGTTATGGAACAGGCACCGGCTGGACCTGAGCTATACAGCTATCACGGCCTCCTATGATGGCAGAATGGGAAGGCGTACGGTAGAGGTCGGGCAAATGATCGATGCCGGCGAAACACTGGCTTTTATCGTGAACAATGAAACGGATAAATGGGTAGTGGCTAACTACAAAGAAACACAGATAGCCCATATGCAGGTGGGCGATACCGTAAAAGTAATTGCCGATGCCTTTCCGGGACAGGAATTTAAAGGCACCATCATTTCCTTATCGCCGGCAACGGGCTCCAGTTTCTCCCTCCTGCCGCCGGACAACTCCACAGGCAACTATGTTAAAATAGTGCAGAGGGTGCCCGTACGCATACGTATCGATGGCGAGCGGAAAGATATCGATAAACTTAAAGTGGGTATGAACGTAAATGTCTACACCCCTAAAAACCAACATCATGGTTAGTGCAATTCCCATATTCCGGCAATGGGCGCCCGAATGGCTGGTAAAAATCATCCTGTTCCTCCTTTTACTGCCCGGTATCGTGCTCTTCTTCCTGCCCTTGGCCAATGTCCAGGCGGCGGCCGGTTACTATGGCAGCGAGCCCGCCGATATTCAATTTGCCGTAGCCTTGTTCTATGCCGGCTATGCCGGGTTTTACAGCCTGGAACGAAGATTCTTTGTTTATCTCGCCGCCCGCGAATACTTTATCCTGTTTACCTTTTTGCAAATACTGGCTACCCTGATCTGCTACCATACCCGGGAGCTGTACCTGTTGTTTCCGCTCCGTTTCCTGCAGGGCATGCTCTTCGCCTGCTCCGTCAACCTCTCCCTTTCCCTCATGTTTACCCGCCTGCGCAGCGAACGGGCCAGGGAAGTGAGCTTTTCGGTATTCTTTGGCCTGCTGCTCTGCGCCCTGCCCTTTAATAACCTTGTTACCGCCGACCTGATCGACGCCTACAATTTCAATATCGTCTACAAAGCTGCATTATGCTCCTACCTGCCCTGCCTGCTCCTGTTGTTGCTGGCTATGAACAATGTGCGTCTGAATGTGCGCTTCCCATTATACAAACTGGATTGGCAAAGCTTTGCCCTCTACAGCGCCATCCTTTGTCTCGGGGGCTATATAATGATCTACGGCCAGGAATATTATTGGTTGCACGACACCCGCATACGCTACAGTGTCATCGCCATAGCCGGCCTCGCAGCGCTCGGCATACTACGGCAAAAAGCGATGAAACGGCCCTATATAGACCTGCGGATATTCCGTTTCCGCAATTTCAAAATAGGACTGCTGGTACTATTCGTCATGTACATTTGCCGCTTCGCTTCCGGTATTACCAATAACTTCTTCAGCACCGTGCTGCATTTCGATCCGATGCATATTTCCTACATTAACCTGTTCAATTTAGCCGGACTGGTAACCGGGGTTATTATCGCCTGTTGTATGGTACTGCAAAAAAAACGGATACGCTATACCTGGATGCCGGGATTCCTGCTGCTGCTCCTGTTTCACACCGGCATGTTCTACCTTTTCGACATCCAGGCCGACGAGCACAATTATTTTGTACCTTTATTCATCCAGGGATTAGGTGTAGGCATGATTATGGTGCCGACCATTGTTTATACCATTTCCTCCGTACCGGTATCCTTAGGCCCTTCAGCTGCGGCTATCTGCCTAGCGATACGCTACCTGGGTTTTTGCGTCAGTACCGGCATCATCAATTACTTCGAACTCTATTACAAAAGCAGGCACTACAATGCCTTCCAGGACCATATCAGCCACCTCGATCCTATGGCCGCCATGAACCACCATAAACAAACCCTGCGACTGGCCGCAAAAGGCCTGCCGGCCCATCAGGCGAGGAAAGGAGCCCATAAATTGCTGGTCAACAGTATCAATGCCCAAGGTCAGTTACGGTTCGCTATGGACTATTACGAACTGGTATCCTGGCTGATCTTCGCCACCCTCTTACTCATCACCCTGTTTCCTTACCTGAACCGGACGGTCATCTATCTGCGATCGAAGAGGCTATCTCCTGCTTAATACCTTTCATAAAAAAATACTTAACTAGGACACCTTTTCTTTAAATCTAACGCGCCTTTGAAATGGCACTGAAAAAAGACGTCTATCTGGTACTGTTAGACCGGCTCTGGCCCCGGGGACTCGAAAAAGAAGCTGCGGCTTTCGATGAATGGGCTAAGGACCTGGCGCCCACCACCGCGCTCCGTAAATGGTTCGGGCACGATCCTGACCTATGGACCGAGTTTCAGAAACGGTATAAGGCGGAGCTAAAGAAAAACGAAGCCGTACCGGCATTCGTCGAGCGCCACGAGGACAAAAAAGTCATCACCCTCGTATATGGCGCAAAGGACACGGAGCATACACATGCCTTAGTACTGCAACAATACCTGGAGCAGCAATATACCTCCTGATGCCGTTCCCAAAAAATCTGGAAAGGCTGCAGGCGCCGGCAATTATACAACCATTTTAACAGCGTAACACGGAAAATATGTCCCTTCAAAAACAAACAGATGTGCTCATCATAGGCGCCGGCCCCTCAGGTACCGTAGCAGCGGGTATCCTGGTACAAAAAGGCCTTCGCGTGCAGATCGTCGAAAAGCTGCGCTTTCCCCGCTTCGTCATTGGTGAAAGCCTGCTGCCCCGGTGTATGGATGCCCTGAAAGAAGCCGGGCTGCTGGAGGCTGTCGAAAAACAGGGCTTTCAGCAGAAAACAGGGGCCAAATTCATCCGGCAAGGCGAACTATGCGATTTTAAATTTTCCAGCCAGTACACCGCGGGCTGGACCTATGCCTACCAGGTGCCCAGGGCTGATTTCGACAAGACGCTGGCCGATGCCTGCGAAAACATGGGGGTATCTATCAGCTATGAAACTGAAGTTACCGCCCTGGATATCCGGGAAGACGGCAGTTCGTTGACAACCGTAAAACAGGCCGATGGAAGCTTCAGCACCATAGAAGCGAAGTTTATTATAGACGGTAGTGGATATGGAAGGGTTATCCCCACCCTTTTCGGACTGAACGAGCCCTCTACTCAACACCCCCGTAAGGCGCTCTTTGCACATATGAAAGATCCGTACCGGCAGGAGCGCAGCGAACCCGACCGCATCACCGTTTACGTGCACCAGCCCGACGTATGGATATGGGTTATCCCTTTCTCCAATGGCAATACTTCTGTTGGCTTTGTCGGTAAGCCTTCCTTCTTCGACAACTTCGAAGGCAATTCCGGGCAGCAATTCCGGTCTATGCTCTATGCGGAGCCGGACCTGAAGAAACAGTTCCGTCATTTCGAATTGCTTTGGCCTGAGCCCCGTATGCTCCAGGGCTGGAGCGCCAGTACAAAGACTTTTTTCGGGAAAGGCTATGTCCTTACCGGCAACGTAACCGAATTTCTCGATCCTATTTTCTCTTCCGGTGTAACACTGGCCAGTGTTTCTGCCCAGAAAGCAGCCGGGCTCGTTATAAAACAGTTGCAGGGAGCAACCGTTGACTGGCAAACAGACTATATGGAATATATGCAGACCGGGGTTGATGTGTTCCGCACCTTTGTGGACAGTTGGTACGACGGCAGCCTCTTTAAAATATTCTTCGCTACAGAGCGTAACGAAGACCTCCTCAATAAAATATGCTCTGTCCTGGCCGGATATGTTTGGGATCAATCCAATCCTTTCGTGCAAAAACCCGAAAAATCTGTTCGTACCCTGGCCACTTACCTGGACCGGAAAACAAGCCTGAGTGCGACATAAATACAGTAGTCCTGCTTAACCCGGACGTACAGGAACAGTGTGTTCTGTACTATTTTAATGCACAACGCACACCTTATCGTATCCTTAAAGCTACCCAGTTTATGAATACAACAAAATGGACAATCTTATGCTTTATTGCCCTTGCCACAGCATCCTGCAATAAAAGCAACAAAACATTTCACCTGAAATCCATCCGGCTCAATGCTTACCGCGTGGCGCAATTACCCAGCCAGAACCTGTACCTGAAAATCCGCGACGAAGATACCGCTGTAATACGGGCACATACCGGAGTGTATCCCAGCCGCCTTAGCCTGCCGGCCGTGTTTGCCGTACAACCGACTGTTGAAATGTTGCTTTACAAAAAAAACTACCATTTCCAGTTATGGGGCGATGTTTCGGGCTACCTGGGCGGATGCGAAACCGATATGAAAGAATACAAGATCATCTTCCCCATCGATATGGAGGTCAAAAACGACAGCCTGAACATTTCTATTACAGGAAGCTGGTGAGAACCGTCTGTTAGCGCTGCTAAAGCAGTGCCTTCTTTTAGGCTATAGCGCAGTAGCAAAAAAATGCATTAGGGAGCCAATAACGATGTCAACTATTGGAATTCAGATCAGCATTTTGAAAACAGCTACAGTAGGACAGATCATTTATCCTGAAAATCATTCTGTAAACACCGATGCCTTCGGGTTACTCAACCTAATAATTGATAAGGGATCCGTTCAGCAAGGCAGCATCTCTGAGATGAGTTAGGAGAAAGACTACTACTACTTTAAGGTGGGTATAGGTATTACGGGAGGTAGTAACTTTAAAACAATGGGTGTAACACAATTCCTAATTGCGCCCTACACCCTTCATGCAAATCTGCTGAAATCATCACAGGACAAGATGTTGTTCTTCAGGCTGGGTCAAAGGTAACTAGTAGTCCTTTCAGGTAAATTATGGCATTGGGAGAGAGGTGTAGTCGCTATCTACTTTATGTGTAACCAACCTTTGGGGATCTCTTTTTGTGAAAATTATTCTGAATGCTATTTAAAAAATGCAGAGTGATATTATCATCTCTCTTCCATTCTGTCTTTCTTCAGTACACCCGGGGAATTTACAGCCTCACTTTACGAGCAGAACCATTGGATTGTGGTACGACAGAGATCATTATCATACAGAACGATTGTTACGTAGATATCTCCAATGTATTTACACTCAATGGCGGCGGTATAAATAATTATCTATCCCCCAGGCAGTTCTTGCCGAAAAGCATAATTTCATTTCATAGGCAAGTACTCAGCCATAATCAGTTTATTACACCCATCACCCATCATCCATCACCCATCATCCATCACCCATCCCCATCACCCATAAAAAACACTGCGTTATTTCGACATGGCTCCTAAAAGCTACTCACTTTAAAAGCCCCAAATCGATAGCTTTCTTTACCAGACTGGCAGATGTTTTTACCCCCAGCTTTTGTAAAAGGTGCAATCTATGCGCCTCTACTGTTTTTTTATTGACAAATATTTTATCTGCTATTTCCTGACTGGTGAGGTCCTGGGTAATAAGCTCTAATATTTCTCTTTCTCTTTGGGTAATAGAGAGACTTCTGTTGATGCTGGACTGGGACTGGGCAACTGTTTTCCTGATAGCGGGATCAAAGTATTGCTGTCCTCTGGTTACAGATTGAATTGCTTCCAGCAATATGATTTCATTACTTGTTTTGAGGACATAGCCCATCAGCCCGTTTTGCAACATGGATTTGATATAGTATTCGTGTTCTATATTAGTTAAAGCAATGACCATCATATTGGGATATTCTTTGCTTAGGGTAGGCATTAGTTCGTCACCTGTTTGATCTTGCAGCTGGATATCGAGAAGCAAGACATCCGGTTGTACTGCTTTTAGTCCCGCTTGTAATTCTTTAGCACTTTGGTAGGTACCGGTAACTTCTATATGTTCATTTTGTTCGAGCATGCCTTTAAGCCCTTTTACCAATAAAGGATGATCATCAACAATGGCTATCCGGATATGTGTCATATTATTGTGTTTCTATGGCTATTGATGGGAAATTCTATTTCAATGATCGTACCGGATGTTTTTTTTCTCTTTATGTTTATTACCCCGCCGGATTCAGTAACTCTTTTGTACATATTTTTCAGTCCCATGCCTTGCCCCTGGTAATTGCTGTCTATACCTTTCCCATTATCCTCAACGATTAAGCTTAGAATATCTTCATAAGCCAGGAGCTGTACAATAGCTTTGGTAGCCGAAGCGTGCTTTACAATATTATGTATCAA
>JBEBWN010000151.1:0-8586 GCA_040392235.1 Taibaiella helva
TGTTACTCCGCTTCACGCACGCTGTCTATCCGGCCTGCCTCAGGCGCCAATGGATTGACTATAATCGGTAATAATGCGGGACCCACTATTGCATTGGCAAGCGCCAGTTATGTGGAAATTGATGGCACACCGGGGGGGAGTACAGAAGCGAGCACGATTGCTGTTACGCCCTCGGGTAGCTATAATCCCAAAAATCTAAACATTATCAATACCAATGACAATGGCGTGGCTGTTATGATTGACACCAATTCAACGAACAATACCATAAAGTTTTGTGATTTGCAGGGGCAAAACAATATCGTCTCCGAAGGACCTCAAATAGCCGGCGTTGTATATATAGGAAACGGAGGTGCAAAAGCCAGTGAAGGGAATGATAACATAAATATTGATCATTGTAATATACATGCTACCGCTGCTGCCACCCTTCCATCCAAGGGCATATATGTGAAAGGTTTTGCCAACACATTACGGCGGCTCGACCCCAGATTTAATGATAGTGGAACTATAAGTAATAATAATATTTATGACTTTTTCAACCCTTCCGCTAATTCTACAGGTCTAGAATTGGTTGAGGGTGTTAATGCCTGGACTATATCCGGGAACAGCTTTTTCCAGACCCAGGTACAAAGTTATAAGGCAGGAGCCAAGCATAAAGTAATCCGTATCGCTACCCAGGAGGTCGTTCCGGGCGTTGCCAATTCGAGCGTTGGCAATGGCTTTATTATTTCCGGGAACTATATCGGCGGAAGCGCCCCCGGGTGTGCCGGTGCGCCTTATGCAGTGAATGGCGCTTACATTACTACAATGGAAGGGATACGGCTTGACGTAGCAGACGCTTCTGACAGAAGAACCGTTAGCGATCCTTTCCCTACAGTACCCTCATCCGTTCAAGGCAATGTGATCCAAAATATATCGTTTATTTCCGGCGCAGCGGGCACTTCCAGCTCCATTACGGAAGTCTTTCATGGTATAGTTTGCCAAAACAGTGGTCGTGTTCATATCGGTAATGTAATGGGCAACACAATAGGATCTGTTACCCGGAATGAATCGATCGTTATTGGTGGCGGCCGATATTCGGGTGCAAATGGCATTACCTTAAACAATTTGTTGACGAGCAGGGTGAGCCTTCCGCCGGCACCCGGCTTTCTAGTCCAGAATAATAAAATAGGCGGTATGAAAATAGTAGAGGTAGGTACAATAGCAGGTATTTATGTGGGTATGCCTGCCGGTTTGCCGCTAAATTCGGGTGCGGCGAACCAAGTATTGACAATAGACAGTAATATAATTGGCAGTTTAACCCTGCCCAACAGTATCATCGCCGCTAATACAGGTGGAGGATTGCCTAGCATAGCCGGCGGCATTTTAATATCCCCCGAAGTTGCATTGGGTAGCTTAAACATTAGGCACAATAAAATAGCGAACATAACCAACAATTCTACTGCTGACTCAAACGCATATCTCTTCGGTATAAGTATTGGTTACAATAAGACCTCTACTTCCGTATCGCTTAACGCTATTGCCGGAAATTCGGTCCGCAGGTTGCATACTGCCTCAAGAACGGTATCTAACAGTGCTAATGTTCCGGGCTTGCAACATGCGGTAATAGGTATACATGCTAAAACAACGAAAGCAGTGGCTACTGATATGAGCAATAATATTATCGACTCCCTTGTGGCGGATGCCAATACCGGTGTGAAAGTGGCAGGTTTGTTTTTTAATGGCGCCGCTACTGTTAAACATACTATAAGCAAAAATTTAATACATAGCCTCGATGTCAGCGCCGGCAATGCTGCATCTGCTCTTACGGGTATCTACTATCAGGAGGGGAGTGCGGATGTCAGCAACAATATGGTACGCGTGGGTATCAAACCCAACGGAAAAGCGATCGTGGCGCCTGCGGCGATTAATGGTATCCTTAGCGCATCCGGCGCTACCAACAATTTTTATTTTAATAGTGTGTATATCGGAGGCTCAGGCGTAGGTGCTGCGGGCGCTCAGAATACGCATGCTTTTACCAGAACCGCGGCCACCGGAGTTTACGATATCAGAAACAATATATTCGTCAATAACCGCAGTAATGCCAGTACCGGCGGAAAGCATTATGCAATCAGCTTTACTGCAGCAAATGCCGGGGCTTCACCCAACTATAACGTCTATTACACTAAGGGCACCGGCGGCGTTTTCGGCTATGATGGTGCCAAAGATGTGGCTGTATATGACGCCGGCTGGTTGAGCAGCGATGTAAATAGCCGGTCGCTCGATCCTCAATTTATAAACCCGGATGGCGATGGGGCTTCCGGCGATTTACATATCAGCACATCTATAGCCACCCCGGTAGAAGGGGCGGGTATTTCCCTTTCCGGAATTACTGATGATTTTGATGGCGATAACAGGACTGCTCTTTCTCCGGTTGATATAGGTGCAGACGCAGGTAATTTTCTAAAGCCCAGCGTTAACATCAGTGGAAGTGTAGCAGTATGTGTTGGCAGTACATTGTCCCTCACGGCATCATCAGGTCTTCCCAATCCTACTTATACGTGGACAGGTCCTAACAATTTTTCGGCTATTGGAACTACGATAAATATTGCTAATGTCACCGCGGGTAACGCGGGAACTTACACGCTAACCGCTTCTTCCGGATCGGCTGATTATACGGCTATCACAACCGTTACAGTAGCCGAGCTGCCTGTTATATCGATTAAGAACAATGGCCCGTTATGTACCGGTAAAGAATTGCAGTTAACGGTAACTGCAACCGGAACGGGTACCATAGGATATCAATGGTCGGGACCTAACGGCTTTTCATCCTTGCAACAGAACCCGGTCAGGAATAGCCTGGCGTTGGCAGATGCCGGAAAATATAAAGTTACGGTGACCGCAGGTGCTTGCACTGTTTCAGACAGTACCATCGTGGCTATTAATCAGTCTCCCTCAATACAATCCATTTCGGCTAATGATCCACTTTGCGAGAACGATCAGCTGAATTTACTTGTAACCGCTGCAGGCGGGCGAACATTGGCTTACCAGTGGACCGGCCCCAATGGTTATAGCACTACAGAACAGAATCCTTCTAAAAATAATATGACCTTTTCTGATTCCGGAAGATATAGTATTACCGTATCCGATAGTTTATGTTCTGTGTCAGATAGTCTTACCGTGGTTATAAAATCAAGGCCTCAAATATCATCCATTGACAATAATGGCCCGCTTTGCGCAGGAGATTCCCTCCACCTGTCGGCAGTAGCCGGTAAAGGTACAGGACAAATCGTTTATGAATGGAGCGGTCCAGACGGGTTTTCGGCCTTAGGGCAGGAGATTGACCGGCAGGGTGTAACTGTTCGTGACTCTGGTATGTATTTACTTAAAGTAATGGACGATTATTGTTCGGCAATTGATAGTACATTGGTAGTGGTGCAGTCCATAGCGAAGCCCGTCGTTACCTATGCCGATTATACGTTGCGTACGGGAACCTATGATGTTTACCAGTGGCTGAAAAACGGTGATATCATTGCGGGAGCCACTACTGCTACCTATACCGTCACATCCAATGGCGAATACCAGGTAGTAGTTGCCAATATAAAAGGTTGTACCGATACCTCCCTGGTTCAAAAGGTCGCAGACTATGTTGGCATCAACAAAATATCTGCCATTGCTGCCGCAATAAGGATCTATCCTAATCCGGCAACGGAAGTTATTTATGTACAATCGCCGTTTAGGGTAGCGGCAACTTTAAGGAATGTAGATGGACGATTTATCCGGAGTATAGCGGATATTACCGAACTGTCTCTTAAAGATTTGGCTGCTGGTATGTACCTATTGACTTTGACAGACCAGGACGGGAACCTGATCAAGGTAGAAAAGGTGATAAAAAAGAAGTAATAGCTGCACCTGTGCTGTACGATGAGCGGGAAAGAGAGCTGTGGTAAGAAAACCAGGGCCTCTTTCTTCGCTCATTTTTTGTCGGTATAAAAGGAGAGGTACAGTATTGGATTACGAGGCGAATTAACTTTTCCTACTACACCTTTTCTTTATGATTAACAACGTTAGACTTACTAGAATAAGTGCTTGAATACTGTCCTTAAATACTCCTCTTTTGTTATATTTCCATTTGGCTTTGTAGCCTTTTTCGGCGGGTACGTTCGGAATATACCCTTCTGCCAAATCTGATTTGATGCCTTCGACCACATTAATTCGGTCTGGCAATAGCAAAAGTAGCCAATGTTGCAACTTTGATTCCCTGTAGTTAAACGCTAGACGCCGTATTACACCACTTAAACCGGAGGGCGACAGGATAGTACCGAATGTAGCAGTCAAATTCGGGCGTTCATTGGAATGAAGCACCTCTTCATTAAAGCCTTGTAGTATGGGCCGTGTCCAGTTCATTTCATGTCCATCCAGTTTCTCACTTACCGAAAGGTCATCTGGCATTGCGTCTACACCCCATCCTTTAATGTGTTTATATTTTTTATTGTCTAAGCTCATAAAAATCAGTTGGTTATTAAAACTGGCTTGATGCAGTTGTCAAGCTTTTCAGAAAAAATATGATAGGCGTCGGATACTTCAGCCAACGGGATTCGATGAGTAATTAATGCTTTAGGATCAAGGTAGCCGTTTTTGATATGATTAATTAACCGTGGGAGGAGTCTTTTTACCGATGCCTGATTGGCACGGATGGTGATGCCCTTGTTAACTACATTACCTATTGGTACAAGATTGCCAGTTGGACCGTAAACCCCTACAATAGAAATGTTACCCCCCTTTTTTACAGCATTAATTGCCCAATGTAATGCTGTGGCGGCACCTGATTGTAACATCAGTTTTTTACCAGTTATGGTCTGTAATGCATTGCCTGCCGCATCTGCCCCAACTGCATCTATACAAACATCTGCTCCAAGCCATCCAGTAATTCGCTTTAGAAACAGAACCGGATCGTTAATGGACCGGAAGTTGTAAGCTTCACAAGAAGCATATTTACGAACAAAATCCAACCGGTATTCAATATGGTCGATGACAATGACACGTCCCGCACCAAAAAGCCACGAACACTTTGCTGCCATTATACCAACAGGACCGGCTCCAAATACAACGACAGTATCGCCTTTCTTGATACGCCCCATTTCTGCGGCCTGATAACCAGTAGGGACGACATCTGTAAGCATAACGGCATCATCGTCATCGAGTTCTTCTGGCACCCGTACATATTCAGCCTGCCCTCCATCATATCCACCCGCGATATGAGAATATCCAAAAATTCCACCTACAGCGGTTGACTCTGGATTGGATTCATGGCAATTGCCGAATAGCTCCTGCTTACAAAACAAGCATTTACCGCAGGCAATGTTAAATGGCACAAGAACTTTATCGTCTATTTTTATGTTGTGAACTTTAGCGCCAATGTCGACAACTATGCCGATAAATTCATGGCCAAATGTCGTTCCGACTCTTGTATCCGGCACCATTCCATGATATAGATGCAGGTCGGATCTGCAAATACAGGACCGAATTACTTTAACGATAGCATCTCCGGGATGTTCTATTTTGGGATAAGGTTTCTGCGTTGCTCGAACCCGTCGTGGGCCCCGATAGTTCATTGCGAGCATATTCTGACGTTTTTTATGTGAGAATCAAGTATTCAAGCAGGTACTGGATGCCATAATTATAAATGAAACTGTTATCCCAGCACAATCTTCTTAATCAATAGTAACCAACTATGTTTTAAATATTTTTCTAACTATTAGATTTGTCTTTCCAGTTAAACTTAGCGCCAGTCCAGTCGAAGACACAAATAGAATCAAATAGAAGGCCAAAAATCGAAATATCTGTTTTAGCTTGTCCATTAATGAATTGTCGTGTTTTGTTTTTCACAAGTAAAGCCTATAGATAAACATATTTCCCATTTAGGGTAAATAATACCTCACATCAATGTGCAGCGTTATGAAACTTCTGTTCGCGAAATGGAGGACGGCATGTGCAGAACAATTTGTTGAAGGACGGAAGACTTTTTTGCAATGAAGATTGTATGTATGCTTTTGACCAAAATACCATGCTGGTTATTATCATAAAATAGTAGGAATTTGAATAACGAATTCCTTAACAAGGATTTACTTTCGGTAGTAAAGGGCAAATTAACTAATAAAACTGTTTCACAGACAGGAGAATAGCGTCCAGGCTCCACTCTGGTTCGTTAAAAGAACAAGATATTTATTCCGTATCAACTATTTTCTGCCAATTCTTTGCTTATTTTTTTCCTAAAATTTATAATTCGAGGCTGGATTCTATTCGTTTAAGAGTAGCAAGTGATGTAAATCATTAGTAGAAGCCTGTATCTTGGAAAAGATCAACAAATCGGCATGTTCCATTCCAATAACTTCTTTGCAATTTTCGATTACTTCTTTCACTCCGTTTTTTTCCTCAGACAGACCACTCCAATATTGTAATGCAATCGTATTGGCATTGTATATACCGGCCATAGTATTCCAATCACCTGTACTGTCATTATCTAGGCAAACCGAAGCTATCAGTAACAACCACATACCATCTGTTAGTATACCTACGGTTTTGGGACCGACTCGCATATCGCTATTTATTTGTTTGCCCTCCGCATTTGGATGAAGCATTTTCCGAAAAAGTATCCGTTGTTTTTCTGGTGAGCCATCTAATAGAGGCACCCAAGTTCGCCAACGCTTATCCATAGCATTCTTTAGCTCGCTGGAATGATTCGTGGTGAGTGCCCTTATCTTATCAGCCATTTTAGTTTTTATAGCTTGCCAAGTAATTAAAAGCATATTTTTATTCAATTCCTCTGCATCTGATTCTTGATCGGCAATGTCAACCAGTGGCCTTATTTCGGCTGAAAGAAAACGTTCATTGTTTTCTGTTATGCTGAGACCTGATGTATCACTGTCTGAAACCCCCAGGGTGTCCCCAATCTTTGACTTTAAATGATGTTCCCAATCAGCCTTACCACTGAAATACGACATTTTGCCGCCGCTTTGATGAATTGCTATCCGCATCAGACTTTCAGACAGTTTGCAATTTGGCTTATAGGTTGCATTTACTTTTAAATGATTAAGAAGTGTATTATTCCATAGCTTGGGAACAATGACGCTAGATCGTTCTATTTGGGAGTTGAATTCTAAATCCTGCGTACCGCATATATTCCATTGCGAACCATTGTCATCATATTGTGTCCAAAAATTAATATCCGAACGAATAAATTCTTTTAGCTCAAATAATAGTTTGCGAGGCCCAATGGCTCCTGAAAAAGTAGTATTTTCATTGGTATAGGCAGTAATTCTGGATCTTACTTCTTTCAAATTATCTGAGACAAATATTTCCTTCAGCTTGTCTTCGGCTTTATCTTCTATTTGGGATTCTATACCCAAATTTTTTATTTTAAGAAACTGAACTACTTTCAAAATATGGGCCCAATCTTCAAAATCACACCAAGTAGTTAGCTAGTCAAAACAATTCTGAATATTTTTATCTCCATCGGCCAATGCCTGCAACCCTGCGGCAGTGGTAACATCAGGCTTTATATTCGCACATAAACTGTGCAAATCTTTAACCACTAGCTCTTTTTTTATTTTTGTATTTAGTTCAGGCAATTCAATCCAGAACTCTCTTTTAGGAGACATTGTAGTTATGTCGACATCCTTAAACCAATCTGCCAGGCTTTTCATAGTTTCGTCTAAAGTTGACAGGTCACGTTTTTGGCCTTTTCTCGGTTGCCTTGTATATTCATTTCTAATACATTCATCGAAGGCATCACCAAAATCTCCTGAGGTCTGCCTTTTGACTTGAATATGAATTTGCGAGTTCAGATCTTTCTCAATTACTATATCATCCCATTTTGATATACCGCCTTGTTCTGAAGCTATCCGCAAATAATGTTCGCGGCCTAAGACAAAATCAACCAGCATACACGAAATTTCATAGGTTGCAAGTGCCTGCTCATATTTTTTCGTCTGATCTAATCGTAGTTTAGCTAACATATATTTCTATTTCAATTTCTATATTATATTCCCACAACTCCTTCTTCCTCTTTCGGGCTCTACTACTTGCTCAGCTTAATCTGCACCGATATCGTTCTATCATTTCTTGAATGTGTGAGATGACACGCACCTTATGTCCTTGGCTGTGAGCGTTCAAGTGCATCTAAGGCGATTATGAATGGGCAGGGTCGAGCGAGCCAAGAGCCTTCGTCAATGATTAGAGATTTCACCTTCATGCGGACAGAGGAAAGTGAGGCCTGTAGCCCGTTTTTAATTCTTTCTCGTGCCAGCAGGGGAAAACACAATAATTTGAAGCTCCTAGGATATCTTTTTTTATTTGAGAAAACGCTACGTATTCCGAACCACTTTTAGCAAAAATCTGATAAAGGGTAGAAAATAAAGAGTAGTTACAATTAGCAGGAATGATATGTTTCTCTGGAGAAGACAGAGTTGTTTTTAATATCATGGATAAATAGTTTATTGACGCAAAGTAGAAAAAGTATTTTAAAAATTATAAAGATTTATTAATTTTTTGGGGGAAGTATGCGGGATGGGTATTTCTGTATTAATTATAGGGGTGTAATCGAATAAA
>JBEBWN010000152.1:0-8573 GCA_040392235.1 Taibaiella helva
TTTTTTAGAGGCTATTTGTGATTTTGCGGTAGCTTGCCGTGATGCCCTGAATTAAAGAAGAGCTGAAGCCCTGGTGTTCCATTTCGTTAAGGCCGGCAATAGTACAACCCTTCGGAGTGGTTACTTTATCTATCTCCTGTTCGGGATGGGTATTGTGTGTTAATAGCAGCTGTGCAGCGCCTTTTATTGTTTGTGCAGCAATCAAGGAAGCCGTTGCTGCATTAAATCCTATTTCTATTCCTCCTTGTATATTAGCTCGTATATACCGCATGGCATATGCTGTGCCACAGGCCGCCAGGACGGTAGCTGCATCCATCAGTTTTTCTTCCACGAAAACGGTTTTACCAAGCCGGTCGAACAATGTTTTTACAAATTCGAGTTCCGGTTCAGCTGCCTTATTATAGCAAATGCAGGTCATACTTTCCCTTATAGCTATGGCCGTATTGGGCATGGCCCGGAAAACGGTAAAAGAATAATTCAGGATTTCTTGTATATCTTTTATCCAGATGCCAGACAGGGTACTGATTAGAACATGTTCCTGTGGATCCAGCTGTGGTAGTATCTGAATAAGTATTTCCTTAATTTGAAATGGTTTTACAGCCAATATAATCCACTTTGACTGGCTTACAGCCCAGCTATTATCATCTGTAACAATAACGCCTTTAGACGCTAATGACGAAAGGGCTGATTTATTTCTGCGTGTAATAATTATATCCTCTGGTTTCAGAAAACCGCTATATACCAAACCTTCAGCTATTGCCGAACCTAAATTTCCGCCTCCTATAATAGTTAACTTGTTGTTGTGCATTGATTACGATATCATTATTCAATTTAATGGTGATACACCTATTGGTAACAAATGAAGTATCTGTTCCAGCAGGTAGAAATGTAGATCGATGTAAAACTAGTGTTTTTCAAGTGGGTCAAAAAAAGATTTTTTTTATATAGAAATCATTGATAAGTGTTATTAAAAAAACAATCCCGTTTTAACATTAAATAATTGTTATCTTTTTTAACTTTAAGCAATTTTAAGTGCATAGTGAAGAAAGTCCTTTATATACTGGCATTTGGCGTTATATCGTTTTTAGCTTTTTCGCAAAAGAATTTTGCGTCGGATAGCTGTACGCTTATCTTTTATGGAGATACTTTACAAATTCCGGTAGATTCATCTCTATTTGCAACTCTGGATACCCCGCTATCTGTTAACGTAATAACTGATTTTTACGATAAATTGTCGGTAAGTTCATATCCTAATCTGATAAAAGTATTATCAGATTATAAGAAAAAACGGCAATTGAGCGATTGGATGTTTTATCAACTGATTCGTAAAACAGCAGAAAGTATAAGTTGTAAAGCGGCGCAATATGAACGATACACTCTATTTAAATGGTTTTTTTTAACCAAATCGGGTTATGATGCCACATTAGCAATGACGGGACGGGAGTTGTTGTTTTACGCCAGAACGGAAGATAATGTATATGATATACCATATTATATGGAGAACGGCCAACAATATGTTTGTCTTAATATTCATGATTATGGCAAGATCGATTTTGAAAAGGAATTACTAGCCAAAGTAGACATTCTTGTTCCGGAGGCAAGCCACCCTTTTTCTTATTCTGTTACGAATTTACCGGAATTCAGTCCCGCTGCCTATAAGGAAAAAGACATAAAATTCGACTATGGTAACAAAGAATATCATTTTCGTATTATGTTAAATGACGAGGTGCAAAAAGCGTTCACTAATTATCCTATTGTTGATTACTCTTCTTATTTTAATATACCATTAAGCAGACAGGCCTACCAATCGTTGGTCCCACCTTTAAAAAACGTGGTTAAAGGAATGAAGCAAAAGAAGGGAGTAGACTACCTGATGCGTTTCACACGTAATGCTTTTCTGTATGAAAACGATCAGGCGTATTTTGGCAAAGAGAAGCGATTATCTCCTGAACAGACACTTTTTAGCGAATATAGTGACTGTGATGACCGGGCTGCTCTATTCTTCTACCTGGTTAAAGAAATTTATAATCTCCCTATGATCGTATTGCTTTATCCAACCCATGTAACTATTGGCGTGCGGTTTGACAAGCCTTCCGGCTCAACTATTGTTTATAAGAACAATGAATATTCCGTATGTGAGCCAACGCCCCAGGAAGACGATCTGGATATCGGCGAAATAAGTCGGAAACTGCGCGGGCAACCTTATGAAATTGCCTTTGAGTATAATCCATAGAATATTTATTGTATACTATTGTGGTACCGCCAGTCCTTGTAATAACCAGATTCATAAACTTATAGGGATATTAACAGTAAGAATATACATATTTCACTATTTGATTACTCTTGGTACCTTCTTTATTAATCCCTTTCCGATAGCTCCAATGCTTCGACAAACCTGCATTTTTCTTCGATAAGTATACTCCGAAACCATGTTGGTCGAATTTTTACGTTAGCAAGTCTAATATTTTTTACAAATCTGTTGTGCTATTTTTTATTTTGTAGGGAAATAGTCAGCTGGTCTTTATTTAACTAAAAAAATAAATTGTATGCAACTCAGAATCTCCAATGTGAGTAAGACCTATTCAAATGGATTAAAAGCATTGAATAATATTACTTTAGATATAGAAAAGGGTATGTTTGGCTTGTTAGGGCCTAATGGGGCGGGTAAATCAACACTAATGAGAACAATTGCAGCACTGCAGGACCCCGATTCTGGTAGTATTACATTGGGCGAAATAAATATACTTCAGCAAAAAACGGCGTTGCGCCAAATCCTGGGTTACTTACCTCAGGATTTCGGATTTTACCCGAAAGTATCGGCAGTAAGCCTGCTGAATCATTTTGCCATATTAAAAGGAATTGCACACAAAGGAGAAAGGAAAGAGATTGTGGATGCCTTATTACAACAGACAAACCTTTATGAAGCAAGAAAACGTAATGTAAGCGATTACTCCGGTGGAATGCGCCAACGGTTTGGTATAGCACAAGCTTTGTTGGGCAACCCGAAACTGGTTATTGTTGATGAGCCTACGGCAGGACTGGATCCTGTTGAGCGCAACCGGTTTCATAATTTACTGAGTGAGATTGGCGAGCAGGTTATTGTAATTCTTTCGACGCATATAGTAGAAGATGTAAAGAATTTATGTAAGCGGATGGTAGTGATGAATAAAGGCACAATCTTATTAGAAGGTACTCCGGCGGAAGCGCAGGAGTCAATACAAAATAAAATATGGCGTAAAAGCATTGATAAAAATGAAGTAAATGAATACAGAAGTCGCATGCAGGTAATCTCATCTTATATTTCTGACGGTAAAATTGTAATCCATGTTTATGCTGATGATGCACCGGACGCTGATTTTGTGCCGGTGGATGCAGGGTTAGAAGATGTTTATTTTTCAACTATTACCAAAAACTGATCTGTAGATGTTTAGCGAAATCTTTTTATTTGATTTAAGGCAGAATTTCAAAAAGCCATCGATATATATCTTTTTTGGCATTTTCTTTTTAATAACCCTTCTAATTGGATTGTTTGCATCCGGTGTCTTTGATGTTGCTACCGGCGACTCTAACATTATTGGTAATTCAGCACACGCCGTTTCCGGAATTATAGTGGGATTGAATGATAATATCATGGGCCTGGTTAATAGTGTTATCTTGGTTGCCATTATGGCCACTGCCATACAGAAAGATTATGAGTATAACACGCATCCTTTAATTTATACTAAACCGATTACCAAAAGCGGCTACTTTTTTGGCCGGTTTTTGTCCGCTTTTCTTACAGCCTTATTTGTCTTTTCTGCACAGGTCTTAGGATATTATATCGGTTGTCTTTTTGGCATCGGAACTCCAAGAATGGGCACCTTTGCTGTGATGAATTTCATGCAGCCGTTTTTGGTATTTAGTGTTCCTAATATCCTTTTGCTGGGAATTATTTTTTTCTCGGTCACCACTTTTACCCGCAATACCTTACCTGCATATTTATTCTGTATCATATTGCTTGTGGTGCGTGCTGTGGCATCAAATATTACTGCTGATCTGGAAAACAAAACACTTGCAGCTATTCTGGAGCCATTTGGGGCGGAGGCACTAGGAAATATCACCCGATATTGGACGCCCGATGATCAAAATACCAGGATGATTCCTTTAGAAGGGAATCTGCTTTATAACCGGATTCTTTGGTTCGGAGTGGCTTTGCTGATTGCTGTTTTAAGTTACGTCAAATTCAGCTTTAGTCAATTCTTACAACCGTTCCGCCTATTTTTTAGGAAAAAAGGCGAAAGCGCGGCCCAACCGGAGCCGGTGCATGTGCCGCTGTCTCTACTGCCTCGTGTTGAGCAGCGATTTAGTACAAGTGCTATAGCCAGGCAATTGTTTTATTTAGCCAGGTTTGAATTTGTCAAAATGACAAAGGGCACTTTTTTTATCGTTATTTGTGCCCTTGGTGTTGCTATGATGTTTATAGTTTCCCAATACCTTGGTGCATTATATGCTACGGAAACATACCCTGTCACCTATCAAATATTGGAAAATGTAGCCTCAATATTTCAGTTGTTTATCCTGATCCTGGTTGTCTTTTTTTCCGGAAACATTGTATGGAGAGACCGGGAGCAGAAAATGGACGAGCTGATTGGAACGACCCCGGTGAGCAATACGGTTTTGTTTTTCTCTAAGTATCTGGCATTACTTTATGTAGTAGCGGTATTGCTTGTAGTAGTCAGTGTTACCGGTATGCTGATCCAGGTCTCTATGGCATATTACCACCTGGAACCTTTTCTTTATTTGAAGGCGGCTTTGCGGATGTTCGTGAATTATTCCGTAATCATTGGTATTTGTTTGGCTATCCAAGTATTTATTCCTAATAAATATCTGGGTTTCTTTGTTTCTTTATTACCCCTGTTGTTTATCAATATCATCTTTTCCTTATTAGAATGGAACGATAATCTGTATATTTTTAATTCTTCGGGCCCCGGTATGGCTTATTCAGATATGAATGGTTATGGTCATACTGTATTATCCTGGTTAGTGTTTAAAAGCTATTGGCTTAGTATAGTTTTGGTGTTCTGTCTACTGGCACTTTTGCTGATGCCCCGTGGTAAAGAAAAGGGTCTGGCTGCTCGTTTTCGCTTATCTAAAACTTCTTTTACTATCGTACATAAAATAGCATTGGTTGCATTTTCCTTATGTGCTGTATGCCTGGGAGGGTATATTTATTATAACACTCATATTCTGAATGAGTATAGTTCTCCCAAAGCAGCTGAAATAGAGAGAGCCGAATACGAAAAGAAGTATAAGCGATATGAGAAGGTCCCACAGTTGCGTATTGTGTCGTCTTATGTGGATGTCGCAATTGCGCCTTATGAGCGGAAAGTTGTTGTAAAAGGAATGTATTACCTGAAAAATAAACATGGTTTTCCTGTCGATACTTTACTAGTAAATTACATGGGAGGTGAAAAGAACAGTTTGATCTACGACAAATTGGTTCCTGCAGTAAAAGCAAAAAAAATAGTAGATGACAAGATCATGGGAATTGCGTTGTTTGTTTTAGAGCGGCCCGTAATGCCTGGAGATTCTATTCGTTTTGATTTTCATCTTCATTTCAAGCCTCATGGGTTTGCAAACAGCAGTACGGAAACCGAAATTGTGTATAATGGAAGCTTTTTCAATAATATGCTGTTCCCTTCGTTAGGTTATAATCCGGATGCTGAAATAAGTGCTAATAGGGCGAGAGAAAAGTATGGATTGCCCCATAAACCACGTATGGCAGCGGTTAATGATTCGCTTGCCTTAAAGAATAATTATATCTCGCGCGATGCAGACTGGATTAACTTCGAGGCTATTATCAGTACAAGCGAGGACCAGATAGCATTAGCGCCAGGGTATTTACAAAAGCAATGGAAAGAAGGCGGCAGAAATTACTTTCATTATAAAATGGATAGTCCCATTCTTAATTTTTACGCTTTTTTAAGCGCGCGTTATAAAGTGAAAAAGGATAGGTGGAACGATGTTACTATAGAAATATATTACCAGGAAGGACATGAGTATAATTTGGATCGGATGATTAAATCTATCAAAAAGTCGCTATCATATTATACACAACAATTTGGACCCTATCAACATCGCCAGGTTCGTATATTGGAGTTTCCCCGCTATGCTTCATTTGCACAATCATTTCCTAATACAATACCTTATTCTGAAAGTGTAGGCTTCATTGCGAAGGTCGATGATGAAAAGCAGGATAAGATTGATGTTCCCTTTTATATTACAGCTCATGAGGTAGCACATCAATGGTGGGCGCACCAGGTAATAGGGGGCAATGTACAGGGTAGCGTTTTAATGTCTGAGACAATGAGTCAGTATGCAGCCTTGATGGTTATGGAAAAAGAATACGGTTCACAAGCGATGAAGAAGTTCCTTAAATATGAAATGGATAACTATTTAAAAGGGAGAACTGTCGAAACCAAAAAGGAAGTTCCGCTTATGTTATGCGAAAATCAAGGATATATTCATTATAATAAGGGCAGTGTGGTTATGTATGCTCTGAAAGATTATCTGGGTGAAGAAGTGCTTAATGCTGCGGTAAGAAAATATCTTAATAAGGTGAAGTTTCAGGAACCTCCTTATACAAATTCTATTGAATTTGTTGGTTATCTCAGAGAAGCTACCCCGGATAGCCTTCAATATATTATTCATGATATGTTTGAGACGATAACCATATATGAGAACTACATAAGCGATCTCAGGTACACCGCTATAGCGAATGGGAAATATAAGGTTACTCTAAATGTAGGAAGCGCTAAATTCCGTTCTGACAGTTTAGGGAGAAATGAGAGGGTGCCGACAGCTGATTATATAGATGTAGGTGTTTTCGCCCAAAAACAAAATACCAGAGGAGCTCCGCAGGCGTTGGAGGAGAAAGTATTGGTTTTACAAAAAGTAAAGATGGACCAGCCGGAGAAAATCTTTGAGTTTATTGTCGACGAAAAACCTTACAGCGCTGGTATAGACCCTTACTATAAACTTATCGACCGCACTCCGGAAAATAATACGTTCAAATTTGGAGCCAAGCCGCCTAAAGTAAATGTAGAAGCAGGCAAAAGTGAAAAAAGCAAAAGTATAAGGGTATCGGTCGAAGTGGATGATTGATGAATATGTAGTCAGAATAGAAACGAGTTTATAATGCGGGGAGTATAAAGATCGGAATGTTACCTGTTTCCAGCTCGATCTGCCGCTCCAGGATGCTTTGGCCTGCGTTAGCTGGGTTGTTCCCACCTCCCAGCGGCCAGGTACCGCCGGTATTCCATATTTTAATACCGGCTATGGCCGCAATGCAAAGACCGAAATCAGTGCAATTATTTTTGTTCAGGTTGTATTTTCTTTTACCGTAGTTCCTGATCATACGGAGTATTTTTTTGAATTTTCTCTGTGATATAAATATACCAACGGTCTCATCCCAATCTTTATCGATGTCGTCTTTAAACATAGAGGAAGAAGAGGGGAGAATAGGGGTAGCCGATAGTAAGTAATCTTTATCGGGATAAAATCCGAATGTCCGACTTGTATAACTTATGTCGGTATTAAATTTTATAAGAGAAATAAACATGTGCCCGACATTGTTTATACCCGTAAAGGATTTTCGATTCCCGGTCTGTGGCTGCTTTATATGAATCATTATACCATATGCTAGGGCTTTCTGTTTGTTATCGAAAGTATTTCGAATGTCGTCAGAATCTATCTTTTTAACATTGACGGTAGCACCGGTCCATTTTAGTGATGTGTCACCATTTATTATAATGCCGTCGTCATCAGTAAGATCAAATTTGTCATCTGATATGAGGAGCGTATGGGAAGCAGATTCCAAGCTGAGTTCTTCTTCAGTAAGAGGGGCGTTTTTTATTGCAGAAGAAACAATTGAGGAGAACTTATTATTATCAATGGATTTGTGAAAGTATTTCAATGCTAACGGGTAGTTTTTAATTTTAGCAAAGCACACCGCCATATTATAATAAACTTTTTTAAGGAGCCGTTCTTTGGGGATCAGTGCTTTAAACTGTAGAATCTCAATATACCGCGATAGGGCCTTTCTATAATTACCCTTTTGAGTATATACTGAAGCGATGATCTCAATAGTTGTTATTTCAGCTTCTTTATTGTTGTATTTCTTAGCCAGATTTAATGCCTGTTCACAATAAAGCAAGGCTTCGTCTTGCCGCGCCTGTTCTATTAAGTTTTGTCCGATCTTATTGAGACAGTCAATTCTGTTCGATGTATCGTAAGGCAGACACAAACAGCTGGTGTCAACAGGTATAGAAATAGAAAAACCGCTATAAGGGGTTCCTATGCCTGCCAATATTATAATAGAAAGAAAGAGAATTAGCCTTCTCATATTTCTTATTTTAACGGAACAAATGTAAAAACTAAACTGACCTGGACCATTTAGTTCGTTTATACTCAGTATCCCCCCAACAATCCCCCTCTAAAATCAGGGTAAATCGGTGAGTGTATAGTATCTTAGCAGCTTTATTGCAAGATTTTACTGTATAATGAAAAAAATATCATTTCTTTTTTGGGGCTTA
>JBEBWN010000153.1:0-8539 GCA_040392235.1 Taibaiella helva
AATAAATAAAAATATCTCTTTCAGCTATCCTTTTTAATTTTCTAAAACTATTTAAATTATGCAAATGAAACATCTACTATTGAAATGCTTATTACTGATTTCATTCTGCAGCTACGGGCAGAAAAAGCCTTACTACAACCAACGTACTGAATTTTTGAATGGAAATAAACATTGGGTTATGCCAGGCGATAGCGCCGGCTTAACCTTTAATTCGGGGGGGCCGCTCGCGACAAGAACGTCTATGACAACGATGGAAGGCGGGGCGGCGGTATCCGACCCCATTACCGGTAAGCTACTATTCTACTCTAACGGCGAAACATGTTGGGACGCAAACGGTGTTATGATGCCAAACGGCGATAGTTTACTGGGTAACAGCAGGTACAGCAACCGGGGAAATCAGAAGATAGGTTTTGGTTCCACCTGTCAGGGTGTGAGTATTATACCTGTTTTGGCGGAGCCGGGGAAATACTATTTATTCTCTTTACTAGGCAAGACCGGACTTCCGGATTACTCCCGTGGCTCGCTATTTTATTCGGTTATCGATATGAATCTAAACAATGGCTTGGGTGACATTGAAGGGGGGCGGAAAAATATTCCGCTATGCAGTGACACATTAAGCGAAATGATGGTGGCTATCCCCGGCGGGAATTGCGGTGATATCTGGCTGTTGGTGCACGGGTTTGGTAAAGAAGATTTTCTGGCTTTCCACATTACCCAAAATGGTGTAGATACAGTGCCCGTAAAATCAACTGTAGTGACCAGCTTATCCGCCATGGGGCCTATATTAAATTTAATGGGGTATTTCCAAGGTTATATGACCAAGTCCCCAGACCGCAAAAAATTAGCGGTGTCGGCCAATGCCGTGTTTTTCATAGCAGAATTTGATCCTAAAACTGGTACAGTATCTAAACCCATAGAGATACCTGCGGCCGGGCAAGGGAGAGAGCCATGCTTCTCTCCTGATAATTCCAAATTATATTACAATAATGTAGACTCCATACTGCAGTTTGACATCTCGGTATACGATTCTCTGGCTATAAACAGTTCTATGAGGGGCATTGCGGCAAATAACTATTTCGATTCTTCAAGTTTTCAATTTGGAAACTCTGTAGCCAACATGAGACTTTATAACGACTCCATATACTTATGGTTCTATGACAACAATAAGCCTGTTCCTTATCAATACATCAGCCGTATTAACCAACCTAATCTTAACGGAAAAGCCTGTGCTTTTGAGCAAAAAGCAATTCCTATTCTCCAGGGTACTATGATTGACAACGGCTTCGGATCAGAAGTGGTTTTCCCTATATTTTCCGACACCTTTTATAACAAAGTATTAGACACTACCGTTTGCACGGGAGCATTGGTTTTAACGCCTTCGGCTGTTTATGAAAATATCTTGTGGCAGGATGGTTCCTACGTTAATACCAGGACGATCACGGCTGCAGGCCTGTACTGGGTTTTGCAAAGCGATGGCTGCGATGTCTATATGGACACTTTCAATGTAGCCTTCTTTGAGGCTTTAGATCCGGTTGTCAATGTAAGCGGAATGCGTTTGGGAACAACTCGTAAATACCGTACCTATCAATGGCTTTTCAATGGCGCTCCTATACCCAATGCCACGGATAGCATATTCCAGGTTCAAAAAGGAGGAAATGGCCAATACCAGGTTATTGTAACCGATGAACACTGTACTGACACCTCGGACATATATGTTGTGAACAATGCTAACGATGGAACCGGCATAGACAACGACAGGTCTGCAAAAGATCAGATTAGGCTCTACCCCAACCCCACAAAAGATATGGTGTACATTTCGTCCACCACCTTGGTAAATATCTGTGTTACCTCTATAGACGGGAAAGTAGTAAAGCAAGAAGAGCAGGTAACAGCATTTTCGGTAGCCGATCTTGCGGATGGTATCTACATTTTACATGTTACTGACGATAACAGACACCGAACTACAATCAAATTTACGAAGACGAAGTGACGCATATGGGGCGGCGGCCTTATGATTAAACTGCCGCCCCCTATGATTTTAGACAGGCTACAGGGAACGATAGCTTACCTAAAAACCAGAAAAATTATCTATTCCAATTCATTTCTACATTAAAACAACAAACATGAATCAGTTTTTCAAGAAAATCCTTGCTTTTAACGTAATGATCGCAGCAATATGGGCAATGCCATCACCAGGCAATGCACAGGAGCAGATTATAGATACGGGAACGGTAGTAGAAAATATGACCTTTACTGACATTAAGGGCAATAAAATAAACCTGTATGAATACCTGGCCCAGGGCTATATGGTTGTATTGGATCTGGGCCTGACCACCTGCACCATATGCTGGCATTATCATACTACAGGCCTGCTGGAAAGAGTGTATAAAAAATATGGGCCCAATGGCAGCGTAACACCTAAAAAAATCATGCCTATTTTTATAGAATGCAATCCCAATACCAACAGGGCAGATTTGAACGGTACCGGTACTAATACGGTTGGAGACTGGGTTACCGGCGTCAGCTATCCTGTGGTAGATCTGACACAAGAAGCAAAGACCGCTACTATAAATAAGTTCTTCAAAAACACCACTTCTTTTTCGACGCCTACCTTCCTGGTCATCTGTCCCGATGGAAAATTGATCTATTCCAGCCAGGGTATGAATGCCGACTTCGAAGAAGCGCTATTGACTAAATTGATGAAAGGTCGTTGTGCCATGGGAGAAACGCTGACCACCAGTGTAGAGAATGTGGCGCCTGCTACTTCTGTAACCGTATATCCTAACCCAGTAGCCGATGTGGCGTTCATTCACGGTGCCGGCCGTGCCGACATGACCCTGTTTAATATAGAAGGCAGATTTGTTCGTAGTGCAGCTAATGCGCAGGAAATATCCTTATCCGGTTTGCCCCATGGCCTATACCTGCTGCATATTACGGACAAGGATGGCCATATTATTAAAATCGAAAAATTGTTGAAAAAATAGGGAATAATTAATACCCCGGCTTCGTTCATCCGGCAGGGTTCGGAACCATCTGCCTGCTTCAATAAGCTTTAAACGCCTTGGCAAAAACGGACAGACGATATCCCTACCGGCTGAGCGCATATTGCCCGTGATGGTGCTATTGCAATCTTTCCTTTGGTCTATCAAAAAGGCCGGCCCGGGAAAATACAGTACTGGAATGAAATGTCCATTTTATGAAAAAAACAGCCTTATTGCTCTTCGCTTACCTGTCCTGTATGATGAGCATAAAAGCACAGGATCAGCATGAAATGGTTTGGGCTTTTGGTTACGGAGCTGGTATAGACTTCAAAACAGAGCCTCCAACCGCCATTGGTACTAATATCCGGACAATGGAAGGTACGGCATCTATTAGTGACCGGGAAGGTAACCTTCTTTTCTATACCGATGGCTACAACGTTTGGAACCGGAATCATGATATTATGCCCAACGGACGTAAAATAACAGGGACGGCTGACAATGCCACAGAAAGCACAGTTCAAGGTGCTCTTATCGTGCCTATGCCACGCAATCACGGACAATACTATATATTTTCCATGGGGGCATTAACCGGTGGTGCCCTGGAAACAGACGCTGGCAAGCTGTTTTATAGTGTGGTAGACATTGCTTCGGATAGCGGCAGGGGTGATGTGGTACGCAAAGGCTTGGTACTGGATTCCCTGCTTACCGAACATATGACAGCCGTTTCGGGAAATGATTGCAATGTCTGGCTGTTGGCATTAACTAAGGATAACGCGCTATTTAAGGCGTACAATATTGGCATGGATGGTATCGATCCATCACCTAAAATATCTACGTGCCAGGGTAAAGATTTTGTAGGGAGTATCAGTGTTGCTTCCGACAGAAAGCGGTTAGCTATCGCGCGGGAAAACCTGATTGTATATGACTTTAGCCCGGATTCCGGAACAATCACTAATCCTTTAGTACTCAGCGCAGATACCCTCAGCCGTCAATACTACGGTGCTTGTTTTTCACCGAATAATACCAAGTTATATGCGACCAATATGGAGCACTACAGTCTCGAACAGTTTGATCTGAGCCTCGACGACCAACAAGCCATAGTGGCCTCTAAAACAACATTTCCGGGTATTGCCGGGGCAGCGATTCAAAAAGCGCCGAACGGAAAGTTATATATTGCCCGGTGGAGAAGCAACGACAATAACTATCTGGGAGTGGTTAACTACCCTGACCTGCCCGGCGCGGCCTGCCAGTTTGTAATGAATGGTTTCAAATTGTTGAGGCAATGTAAATCCGGTTTACCTAATGTTGGCGCCATCATAATAGAAGAAAGATTAATATACCATTCCATAGCAGATACCCGTTATTGTTCCGGCCCCTTGCAGCTTACAGCATCCGAGGCTGGCGGACAGGACTACTTTTGGAATGATAGTGCCAGGGGACCTATAAAGATAGTAGACCAACCCGGAACATATTGGCTGCATTACCGCGTGCCGGTTAATACAGCTTGCAGGTATGATTATCATATCGACACGTTTAAAGTCGGGTTCAGGCGCTTCACATCAGACCAGCACAGTCTGACCCATGGCGCTGGCTTATGTAAAGCGGACACACTTTCCCTCCAAGCCAAGCACGACGACGGCAATAGCTATACCTGGGCGGATGGCATCATAGGAAGGCACCGGAAAGTAAATACCCCGGGTGTTTACCGGCTACAATATAGAATCGACTCTTTATGTGAAAACCATGTCGACAGTTTTGTTATCCAATATCCGGACCCGGAATATAGAGTTTCTTTTCAGGCGGACACCGTAATCTGCCAGTTGACACCTGTAACTTTAAAAAACACCTCCAACTCCCATTTCAATAAATTTACCTGGTTCTTTGGTGATCAAAATTTTTCTACTCTGCCCCATCCTGAACACATCTACCGCTCTCCAGGCATTTATCGCTTAACACTTGCGGGCAATATAGACGGCATTTGCGCAGACACGGCCTACCAAACCATTGTGGTAGACTCCCTGTTCCCCCTTCATTTGACGACGAACCCAGACACCATCTGCTCTGGCGGATCCATCTCGTTAGAAACCAATCGCGACAGTACGCTTGCAAAATTGTATTGGCAATGGGGCGACGGCAACGAATTCCGGGGTACACAGGAAAACAGCATTTCTCATGCCTATGATCGGGCGGGTGTATTTACGATAATGCTGACGAAACGATATCGTGCTTGTCCGGATGCTACTATTACAGATACCGTAGTGGTACATCCCATCCCCCCAATCACCCTGGGCAATGATAGTACTATTTGCCTGAATGGAGCGTCCATAGCCCTGTTCAATCAATCAGATGATCCCTTGCTCTATCAGCGCCAATGGAATACGGGAGATACTTCGGCTACCATTTTGATCAGGCATCCGGGAAGGTACACCCTCGATCTATGGGATAAAGCAACCGGCTGCAGGGCCTCCGGATCCATTATAGTCCACAAAGACTGCCATATAGACATTCCTAATGCCTTTACGCCCAATGGAGACGGGCATAATGATTATTTCTTCCCGCACCGGTTATTAGCAATGGGGTTTCGGACTTTTCAATTCCGCATTTTAAATCGTTGGGGGCAGATTCTTTTTGAAACACGTTCCGTTGATGGCCGTGGATGGGATGGTAACTATAATATTCAACCACAACCGCCAGGTGTTTATTTATATCAAATACAAATTGATTTAGATAACAATACGGTCGAGCAATACCAAGGCAATGTAACCTTATTGCGATAGCATCTGCAATCCGTATAAAAGCTATGATACATCAAAAAGTACTCCGCTGCGTACCACCTGCGGTATTTTGATCAGGGATCTGATTTTGAATTTTTTAAAAAATTAACCAATCAATATTTAATAAATGAACACTAATTTAAAGCCGCATTGGAAACACTGTTCCCACATATTTTCTATTTTATTCCTGCTGAACTGGGGCATACCGGTCTGCGCACAGCAACGCCAATGTGATGTTGAGGCGGTCTGCGTCAGCCCGGAAGGTACGGTCGTTAATGGCGGAAGCCTGCCCTTACGTTTTGAAATGTGGAACCGGGGCCCTGATTTACAATTTTCTTACGACACGACATTATATGTTCTTTTCCAGGTAGTTGAGGGCGACACCCAAGTACTTTACCAGGGAATGATTCGTGGGCGAACCGATGACACCATTAACGTTGGCGGGGGTAGTCGTTATGAAGACAATTATAGCATTCGATTCAATTTCCCCGACCGGACGGACACCTTTACACTGGACTTTTGTGTACGAATAGCGTCTGCAGGTATTTATAGTAACGGAGATACCCTTCGCCTTAACTATAACGATAGCAATAGCAGCAATAACTATTGCTGCAAACAGGTAAGGGTGTTACCGAAAACGGGAACAGTCATTAGCGGGAAGACACAGAATAGTAACGGCTGGGCGCTGTACCCCAATCCTGTAAATACCACGCTTTTTATACAGACACGGGAAGCCCTATATGACAGCGATGTTCAAGTGTCCGTTCTCGACCTGGCGGGCAGGACCATATGGATTAAAAACACCGGGGAATTAGACCGGGATAAAGGCATGTTATCGGTAGACGTCACATCGTTCCCCGCGGGACTCTACCAATTGCAGCTGCGCAGTTCGAAAGGCCTAGAGACAAAGAAATTTTCGGTTTACAAATAGAAAGTCTTTATAGCCAGGCATGCCGATGCCGCCAGAAAGCTGTCGCTCTGTACCCGGTACAGCACTCTATATCTTTCAAAAACAAAACAATAAGAAAATGACACACAAGTTAAAAAAAGTACTTTTACTTTCCGGAATCATCATTTGCTGCTATAACCTTCATGCTCAGGGACTACGGCGAACCTGCGACGTGGAACCCGTCATCAACGCTCCAAAGGATACAGTTTTGAATGGAAAAACAGTGTCTATACCGCTTCATCTCTTATTTCGCAACCATGGACCAGACAAAATGATTACCGGTGATGCCGTTATTTTCATTTTATATACGGTGCGGGAAGGACAAAGCGAGGTAATCTATTCTAACATTGTTGGCGGGCAAGGAAACGATTCGATTCCCCTGGCAGAATCAATGAGCTACGAGAACAGTTTTAACTTTAATATACCGGACCTAAAAGAGCCTCTGGCCCTGGATTTTTGTATACAGACCTTTAGCGAGGCGCTGGCGAACGGCGATTCTGTAATTCTGGCCTACTATGATCCCAATAAAGAAAACAATGTTGCTTGTAATCGGTTGACCGTTATGCCTGAAGGCGGTACAACCATTGCAGGACAGGATGGTGCCGGCACCGATTTCCTTCTTTATCCCAATCCGGGTCGCGATAAGCTATATATTGACGCAAGGCATTTGAACACCTCTGATCGCACCGAAATAATAATCAGAGATATTACCGGCCGAATTGCGAGCAGGCAGACATACCATGGGGCGCATTGGCAACAGGGCCCTGTCATGCTGAATGTAGCACCATTTCCGTCAGGATTATACACGATTAGTGTACAAACCGGCGAATATATTGTTACGAAAAAGATCAGCATCAAACAGTAACCCTAAATCTTGTTGTCACCGGCAATGAACCAGGCTTGATACAACCAGCCCAATGGCCATCATTTTGAAACTGCCCGGAAGCCTGCTCCCCCTTAAAGCGTGAATCCTTACCATTTCCCTACAGCGGAAACCGACAGACTTCCGGTCGGATATAGGCCGGGCAAGTTATCGACAAACAGCTAAATGGACGCAGAATCTTAAGCTATTATTTCCCTGCTGAAAACTAAGCGTTCTAATTGCCAAAATATTAGATATCCCTAAAGAGCTATATACAAAAAGTGTATAGTATCGATGACAGAAAATGAGGCGAAGAAGAAAAACATATATCATTAGATCGAATTGCAGGTCAATTTTTTGGGGCAGCTGTATCGCCCTGTCTTCCTGTTGTTGCATCTGTGATCCCGGCAAAGAAGCGGGAGAGCTTATATTGCAGGATCGCCGAACCGATAGTATACAAAATACATTTGAGCCAGGTGATGCCATACAACTGGTGCTACCCGCTCATATGCAGAAAAAAAAAGGTCAGGATTATCTGAATAAACTAGATAGCGGAGCTGCCTTTAAGTTCCTGCATTATCCTTATCCTAATTATGTAGACTTGTATTAATATCAGGTCTACATAATAAAAACAACTGGACATCAGCTATCCTTGCCGATGTCCTTGTTAATTTTCACCCCTGCTTGCCATGCCTGTAAATATTATTACGTGTAGATAACCCTTGACGTAACACTAGCCGTCCCTGCTCTGGCGGGGCCGGGCGCAATAGGAAAACAGACCTGTAGGACACTTAGTATGGAAAGCTGCTCAAGGCCAAAGGGCTCTAATTAGGGTCTGCTGTTAAACTCAATTGGATGCATCCCCCGATATAGTTAAAGTATCCGCTATACGAGGTTAGATGATCAGGAAAGATCCAATGTCTGGCTATACTACAGCCGGCATAGCCGTATGAAGTATAGGCTTCAAGAGGCG
>JBEBWN010000154.1:0-8535 GCA_040392235.1 Taibaiella helva
CTCGAATCATTTCTTCAAAAACTGGATCATACTGTTCCTGAAGATTTATCTTCCCTTGTAGAAGAGGAAGACCGGGAAGTCTGGAAAAAAACGGATTGTACCGCTTGCGCTAATTGTTGTAAAACGATGACGCCCGTGTTTACACCCAGTGATATTAAACGCATATCCACGCACCTGCGCCTGTCGCCCCAGTCCTTTACAAAGAAGTGGTTGGTGAGAGAAGATGATACCGGTAACCTTGTTAACCAATCACTGCCCTGCAGCTTTCTTGTCGATAACAAATGCAGTATATACGAAGTAAGGCCTGACGACTGTGCAGAATTTCCGCATCATGACAAAAAGCCCTTTGATCTGTATAATGAAACTTTTATACAAAATATAACCCGTTGCCCCGCAACTTTTCTGTTAGTGGACCGGTTGAAAAAGAGACTAGAAGAGGACTATGACTGGTGAGCAGCACGAATTTCTCCCGGTCCGGTACTGCTGCCAACCCCCTGTATAAAAAAGACACTCCTATTAGCTGGAATAAGAATCCCTCAGCGCTTACAACATAGTGTCGTTCATTTCGTCTATTGAGCCGTCGGGATTAATGATATCGGGCGGAATATCCAGTTCTTCGCCGGTATCAAACAAATGAAAGGGACTCATAGACTCATTTAGCTGGTCGCCGTCTTCATCTGTTCCATCTAAAAGGGCGGCTGCGTTTGTTTCATCACTCGAAAGGTCTAGTTCTGCATCTTCCAGCAAGTGCTTTTCCATATCGGAAACGTTATCGCCATCATCCGAAAAGTATACAACCGGGACTACACTACCACCTCTCTCCCCTGTTTCATCGCGGGCCGGCACATCAGGCATGACACGGGGAATACGATAGTCATCCTCTGACAGGGGAAATTTTTCCATCTCGGCATCGCTAAGATAGATAGTCCGGCGCTCCGTTTTGTTCCTGCTCTTACCATCCTGAAGCTGATCATCAGGAAAAAAATCATCTCGTTCCATTGTATCCTGTTTTTCCTTACCTAACAAATTAAATGATTCAAAAGTTGCTGATATAAGAGGCAAACAGGATGAAATTGCCCCGTACTATTATTAACGTCCTTATATATCATATTTTTATTGATTCCTTACGCTGTTTAATCCTTTCTTATAGGTATCCAAAGCCCTGTCCCGTGCGAAGGCATGCGCCACCATGGGCGGATTTGTCAATATATTTTCAAATCCGGGATGCCATCTTCTAACGTAAACCAAATCTTTATCAAATTTCTTAAGCTGCTCTTCGGGGTTGAAAATGCGGAAATAGGGCGCTGCATCGCAACCACAACCTGCCGCCCACTGCCAGTTGCCGTTATTGGCCGCCAGGTCATAATCCAATAATTTCTGGGCAAAATAAGCTTCCCCCCATCGCCAGTCGATCAATAAATGCTTGGTCAGGAAACTTGCCGTTATCATACGCACCCGGTTGTGCATATAGCCGGTTTGGTTTAACTGACGCATGCCGGCATCCACCATAGGATAACCAGTTCTACCCTCACACCACAACTGAAATTCCGCCTCATGGTTACGCCATGGTATAAACTCATAATCTGCCTTAAAACAGCGGTCCACAACATGGGGAAAATGGTACAGAATCTGCATGAAAAATTCGCGCCAGATCAATTCGTTCAGCCATACCTCACTGTACTGCAGGGCATACGTAACACATTCCCGAACAGAAATAGTACCGAATCGTAAAGCCATACCCAAATGGCTGGTACGGTCTAATGCGGGGTAATCCCTGAAGGTCGCATATTCCTTTATTATAGCAACATCCGGTTCCGGCTTCACAAAACATATATCTGTTTTCCGAAACCCGATCTGCGTCAAGGCAGGAACAGGCGCCGCATGCCATTTCAGTAACCCGGATATATCCGGATGAGATGGCGTATAATCGCCGGGAGCCAGTAAATCCTTCCATTTCCGCGAATAAGGGGTGTATACGGTATAAGGACTAAGATCATTCTTTACAATGTCGTTTTTGTCGAAAATGACCTGGTCTTTGAAATCGTAAAAAGGTATTTCTCTCGTTTTAAGAAATTCTGCTATGGTTTTATCCCGGTTAATAGCCGCTGGTTCATAGTCCCGGTTACAAAATACATTTTTTATCTCGTAGCGCGACAACAGTATATTGAAACACTCCAGGGGCGAACCCTCTAGAAAAAGTATGCCGGACTGGCGTGCCTTAAGCCTCTGCTGCATATCAGTTAATGCCCCGTGTATATAATCTACCCTGCGGTCGCTTTTGTCCTCCAGCTTATTTAAGATACCGGTATCAAAAATAAAAACGGGCAGGACTGGCAACCCCATGCCGAGGGCCTCCTTCAATCCCCTATTGTCCTCCAGACGCAGATCACGGCGAAACCAAAAAATATTAATTAGATTCATTTGTCAGGACTATTTCATTTGTTATTACTAATTCGCAAATCAGGATAATGAGGGCAAATCTCGATCAAATATCCTCTTAAAAACCGCCTAAGGGTATAAAGTAAAAAAAAGGGAAAATAGTTCTATGGGAGCAACCTCCCCACTCCCTCTTATTGTGTAGCTATAGACACTCCGTTCCCCTCCTTAAAAAAAATAAGAAATATGGTTCCTGCCAAAAGCTACTGACAAACTGTTGTCAAGACCCTGTTCTACATTTGTTGTATCAAAAAACGAATATAATTATGGAAACAGCAACACAACAAGTTTTGAACCAATCAGATCTGTTAAAACATTGGAAAGGACACAGGATGCTCACCCGCAAACTGATAGAGGCCTTTCCCGAACAAGAGCTATTTACGTATTCCGTCGGGGGAATGAGGCCTTTTGCCGGAATGGTTATGGAATTAATCGCCATTGGTGGTCCGGGTGTACAGGAAATTGTTACCGGCCAGACAGAAGAGCTAAACGAACACCTGGCCATTACAACAAAAGACCAGTTGTTACAAAAATGGGACGAGTCCAGCGAATTAATTCAAACGTATTTTCCCCAGATACCCGCCGAGAACTTCGGGAATGCTGTAACCACCTTCGGCAAATATAAGGGCACTGTCTGGTCCAGCATCTTTTACTTTATAGACAACGAGATTCATCATCGGGGGCAAGGCTATGTTTATCTCCGCGCGTTAGGTATAGAACCGCCCTATTTTTGGGACAGATAAAAGCGCCGGCAACTATCATCAGCAGCCATACATAGTCAACAGCTTCCAGTTGGTTAAGTATGGCTGTATGCCTTTTCTACCTCCGCGTTTAAAGAGAGGTTAGCAATGGCGCTCGCCGCCAGGGCCGCTACTTTTTCTTTAAGCTGCAGAGGTTCTATAATAGTAGCTCTGTCGGCGAATGTCAGATACCATCGGGCGAAACTATCATAAGGATCCGCAGTTAAAAAAGTGATCTCCACCTCAGATCCGGTAATGATCTCGTCGGTAAATCCGTAGTAACGGCGGGCATTCTTGATGTATTTTATCACATCTTTGGCTACCCTGATCCGCACTTCCACCTTTTCGCAGGTTTGCTGCTTTTTAAAATGCCGGTCAACGTGCTCATGCTGATGCAGAAAGGGCAGATCGGTTCTTTTAATACTCCATATCCGGTCGGTCCGGAACTGGCGATAGTCATGACGTAGATGGCAGAATCCCAGGATATACCAGTAATGGTTTTCATGGAATAGTCCGACGGGTTCTATTTTCCGGTGTTCCGGGGTATCAGCTGCGAAGGCCTGGTAATGGAGCGCCACCTGTTTTTTTTCTGCAATACCCTCCATAATAATGCCTAGCGCATCGGAAACATTATCCTGGAATAAAGGCTGTCCGGTCCGCACTAATATACTGGACTCCACTGTGCTGACCCAATCCTTTTCCCGGCTACGCAGAACGGATTTAACTTTATACATAGCAGACCGGAAATGCTCCTTCAGGGTCTTATCGGCCATTTCCTGCATCAGCTTTTCGGCAGCTACAAAGCCGGCTGCTTCTTCCCTCGTAAACATAACGGGCGGTAAGCGGTAACCGTCCATAATAGAATAACCGCTCCCGGGTTCGGCTAATATAGGAACGCCAGCCCCTTCAAGCGTCCGGATATCACGATAAATAGTACGCAAACTTACCTGGAAGCGATCTGCCAGTTCCTGAGCCTTTACCGTGCGTTTTGATTGCAACTGTATAAATATCGCAACAATACGGTCAAACTTCTTTAAACTATCATCTGACATAGAGGAATGATATCGAAGGTGAAAATTCAAAAATATTAAAATGCATCGCTATTATCCGCATCCTGCCGGCTTTTAAGGCCTGGAAGTTATCTATACAGGCCGGTTTCAAAGATAAGACAATCTGAGTTCAGAACCGGCTTGCGGCCTGGGTACATATCTAAAGGAGCAATGAAGGAAGATTTACCGGTGACCGTAATTCCTGAGATTAACCTGTTGCGGAGACATAATTTCTATACCTGCTTCCCTGAAATCATCCTGGATATTCTGTAAAAGGGCAGAATTGATAAAATACATTTTTTGTGGTTGCCTGGTATAGACGTTAATTTCATAAACAACATTAAAATCGTCCAAAGCCTTTTGCAAAACAAAAGGCTTTTGTTCCGTATCAATATCTTCGGTTCTCAACGCCGCTTTAATTAATAAAGCATGCACGGTAGTCCAGGGTATATCATACCCGATAGTTACCCTGGCATTGATAAGAAGTCCCAGGTTTTTACCGGAAGAAGAATAATTCAATGTATGATTGGAAAGAATAGTAGAGTTCGGAACGGTAATATCTTCGTTATGTATAGTTCTTATTCTGGTGACCAGTACTGTTTTTTCAACAACATATCCCGTCACATCATTAACCATAATCCAGTCGCCCACCTGGAAAGGACGCATATACGTGATGACCAGCCCGGCTATTGTATTGGATATTGCCGATGATGATCCGATAGAGAAAAGAATACCGAGGAAAACGGATACCCCTTTAAAGGCTTCGGAGCCCGAACCCGGTAAATAAGGGAAAATAACGACAAAACCGAAAGCATAAATAAAAAAACGGACAATGTTATAAGTGGGCTTCGCCCACTCTTTGTGAAAACCCTTAATATTGAGAATGCCCCGCTCCACTTCCAGCGAAAAGAAACGGAAAATACGCGCAATAAAGCGAACAGCTACCACAATGACCACAATGGTAAAGAGATCTGGCAGGTAATGGAAAAAGGCCAGTCCGATTCTTCTCACCGGCTGCCATAACCATCCTAACAGTGTTTTTGTCCAGGTATGAGTGCTGGGAAAGATACTGAAAATGTAAGTCAACGTAAAGTAAACAGCCAGGAGCATGCACACGATCCTCAGTATGTTTAGTATTTGCAGGATAATAGTCAGGATATATTGAGGCGAAAGAAGCTGGTAATTTTTAAACCTAATCCCCTTGTTCTCCATAAATTTACTGGAAGCAATTTTGCTCTTTAGTTTCCTGAAAATATAGCGGATGCACAACAAAACGCTTACCAATATGGCAATTGCCACTACTGCGTACACTATCCGGAGCATAATATTCCGGGCACTATAGGCCTGTTGAAAATGACTAACTCGTTCGGCAATAATGCGGGCATAGCTATTGGCCAGGGAATCAGGACTGGTATTGGCCCAGATACCATCTATATTGCTGATACTTGTTATGGTTTCCGCCCCGTAGGCAATATTGATCAACCCGTATTGGGTTGTTACCAACAGAGAATCGCTGTTAAAATAGGTATTGTTGTATAATCCCCTGATCCGCTCAACAGCACTAAATGCCCTCTGACTGGCGTTAAAAGAGCCTAGCGGCGCATATATAACAAATAATGTATCGTAAAATAACGTAACCGGCACTCCCTTTGTTCTGCTGCGTAATGTTTCGATCGCCATCTTTTGCTGATAGACCCGAAGAGAATCTTCATTTCTCAGGCGCTGCAGTTCCGCCTCCAACTCACGGTGTTGAGCGCCCCGGTTATTTTTCAGTCCGCTCAGCTCGTCCTGAAGCACCTGGGCGCGGATCGAATCTCTTATACGTAGTTGCTCACTTTCCTGTAAAAGAAACTGCATCTGCATCCAGGTAGAATCAGCCCCGGGCGGACGGCTATCGGGTTGAAGTTGTGCATATCCGCTAAAAACAGAAACAATCAGCAAGTAAAAAAGAAAGAATATACTCCGTTTCAAAAGGTATGATTTGGATGAATGACAAATATAAAAAAATACCGGGAGGTGCCCGGTATTGTATTGTACAGAATATTCCTGTTATTGTTGCAGATAAAATACTACAATTCGCTGATATAGGTACCTAAAGGGTCTTTAAAGCGATAACCTTTCACAAAACGGGATTTCCCTAGTTTTTTATATTGTGCCAGTCCCCACAAAACGAATTCCGCAAAGAAATAATAGTCATCAGGACCTGCCCCTTCCTGCTGGTATTTTTTTATCAGCGCTTTTAAGGGGTTTATACCATCTAATAGCTTTTTGTACTCCTTATCAGAAGACTGATCGGGAAGTTCCAATTCATTTTCGCTGAACCAATCTATAAGGCCCTGGTAAGGTCCGGCTTCTGCTGACCGTTCGAATTTTGTAATTTTAGGAAAATATAAAGGAAGAAACGTTTTTATAGCGTTGCCGATCAGGTGTTCGGCCACCTGCGCCGCACCCTCTTGTTCACCCTCATAAACCAGCTCTATTTTCCCGGTTATTGCCGGTATAATACCCATAAAGTCAGTTAGGCGTACCGTGGTCCGTTTATCTCCACTGAGCAATGTTCTTCGCTCGGCAGTACTAACCAGGTTTTCAAAAGCTGTGATGCTCATCCGGGCACTAACACCGCTTTTATAATCTACAAATTCACTTTTCCGCGCTTCGAAGGCCACCTGTTCCAACAGATCTTTCGCTATTTCCGGTATGTAAACCCTTTCAGCCTGTTGCTCCAGCAATTTTACTTCCTGCTCCGTTATCTTTTTAGCTATGCTTATGTTTTCGGGATAATGAGTGAGAATTTGCGATCCAATACGATCTTTCAAGGGCGTTACGATACTACCCCTGTTAGTATAATCTTCGGGATTGGCCGTAAATATAAACTGTATGTCCAAGGGCATTCTTACTTTAAAACCTCTTATTTGTACATCACCCTCCTGGAGTATATTAAATAAAGCTACCTGGATGCGTGCTTGCAGGTCAGGCAATTCATTGATCACGAAAATACTACGATTGGCCCGGGGCACCATACCAAAGTGAATGACACGATCGTCGGCATAAGACAATTTAAGGTGTGCCGCTTTTATGGGATCTACATCGCCGATGAGGTCCGCTACAGTAACGTCGGGGGTGGCCAGCTTTTCAAAAAAACGCTCTGAACGGTGCAGCCATCCAAGCGGCGTATCATCACCCAACTCTTTAATTTTTTCAATAGCGTAACGGGACACAGGCCGGAGCGGGTCGTCATTGATCTCGGAACCTTCTACAAAAGGAATCCATTCGTCCAGCAATTGAACCATGAGCCGGGCCAGACGCGTTTTAGCCTGTCCCCGCAAACCCAATAGATTTATATTATGCCTGGACAGAATAGCCCGTTCCAACTCCGGCAGCACGGTATGGTCAAAACCCCATATGCCTTCAAATGCCGGAAGTCCTTTACTGATACGTTCTATTAAATTCTGCCTTAGCTCATCTTTTATACTTTTACTCTTGTAGCCCGATGTTTTTAACGCGCCCAATGTAGTATATTGTCGTATATCCATATTGCTTATTTTATCTGATTCGTTTTTTGCGGTTGCTGGCATAGTCCTCAAAAATCATTTCTCCAAGTCCTTTTAAACCGGTATAGAACGCTTTCCCTTGGTTGGCCTGTGTAAAGTTATTAATAAACTGTATCAGGTAGGGGTCTTCAGCAATCATAAAGGTTGTGATCGGAATATGTAATTTACGCGCTTGCTGCGCTGCGGTATAGCACTGTTCTACTATATAAGGATCAAGTCCTACACTGTTCTTATAATAAAAACCATCTTTTTGTCTGATACAGCTGGGTTTGCCGTCAGTAATCATAAAGATCTGTTTATTGGTATTTTTTTTCCGGCGCAGTAAATCAATTGCCAGGTTTACCCCCGCTACTGTATTGGTATGATAGGGCCCTACTTGTAAATAAGGCAAGTCTTTAATAGCAATAGTCCAGGCATCGTTGCCAAAAACCAATATGTCCAGTGTATCTTTAGGATACCGGCTTGTGATCCATTCGGCTAACGCCATGGCCACTTTTTTGGCGGGAGTAATCCGGTCTTCACCGTACAGGATCATACTATGGCTGATATCAATCATCAACACGGTGCTCATTTGGGCCTTATACCGGGTTTCTTCTACAATTAAATCTCTTTCCTGCAACTGGAACTGATCAATACCATTGTTTATCTGCGCATTACGTATACTTTCCGTTAAAGCAATGTGCTCCAGGCTATCCCCAAAACTATATCCCCTGAAATCACCGGTATGCTCATCGCCGCCGCCGGCATATTTTGTACGAT
>JBEBWN010000155.1:0-8494 GCA_040392235.1 Taibaiella helva
CCTTTTGATTTCTGCCTTAACCATCGGCTTTGCACCTTCTTGACGATTGTTGGGAGAAAAAGCTTTTTGGTTTTCTCTTTAGACTTTTGCCTTATACTTCGACTTCTTGGGCCTTCTTATAGCCGTTATATCGACCTCGATATAGACGGAGGTACCATCGCCTTTTTGACTGTCTATTTCAAGGCTGCCTTGCAAAGCATTTACCCGAGCTTTTAAATTATCCATGCCTTTCCCCGAAAGCAGGTCTTCAGCGCTACCCATTCCTTTTCCGTTATCTTCGACAGTGAGCATAAGCAGAGGATCACGGAAATCGATCAGTACCAGCGTTTCTGTAGCGGAAGCGTGTTTGATACTATTTTGCACCAATTCTTGCACCATTCGATAAATGGAAAGGTTAAAGTCCATATCCAAATTGGGCAATAAGCCATTATGATGGAAGTTTATTTTGATACCGGTAAGGCTGCTTGTTTTTTCGCAGAATGATTCGACTGCTGTGACCAGGCCTCCCTGTATCAGTATTTCCGGCATCAGGTTATGGGCGGTTTTGCGTAATTGGCGGGCGGTTTCGTCCAGGTGGATCAGCGTAGTTTGCAGATCGCTGTTCAGCACAGGTTCCGGGTAGCGTTTCTGAATAGTTTCCAGGCTGATCTTGATCACCGTCAATTCGCTGAGTATGCCATCATGCAACTCATTACCCAGGCGGGCCCGTTCTCTTTCCTCACCCTTTATCATGGCATTCAGCCTTCCAATCTCTTCTCCCTGTTTCCATAATTCCTGCTCCTGTTGCGCCCGTCGTAATTTGTCTGCATCTATGCGGCGCCTTTGCCTGGTATTTCGATACAGGAGTGCAATGAACCCGGCCAGGAGCATAAGGGCAGCTGCGGAACCGCCTATCCATAGATTTTTTTCACGGATTTGATTTTGTTGCAGCCGGAGCCGGAGTCGGTGCTGTGCCAGTTGTTTGTTCTGCTCTGCGGTGCTATATTTTGTTTCCAGTAATGCGGTAGCGTTTATTTTCTCTTCGGTAACGGTACTGTCGCGGAAAGTAGTAAAGGCTTCCAGGTGTTGTAATGCTTTCTGGACTTGATGCTGTTGTTTGTAGATCAGGTACAGGGCATATTCAATTTCGGCTCGTTTACTATTTAGTTGGATGGTTTCACTTTCTTTTTTTGCGTATAATAAATAGGCTTCTGCTTTATGAATAGCCCCCTGGTGATAATGGCCTACGCCCAATAAGGTATAGGCGCTTATCCTGGACCGGGGATATTGGGAAAAGGCAGGGATATTCATCGCTTTTTGTACATAGTACATGCCCGAATCGGGGTTGTTTTCATTGCTGTATATCGTAGCCAGGTTCATGTAGGCATCGCCCAGGTTAATATCGTAATGGACATCCCTGGCCAGTAGTGCGGCTTGTTGGAAATAGTAGATGCCTTTCCGGTTATTCAGCCTGTTTCCGGGCTTCCGGTTGGCGTATGCCGCTCCCAGGGACAGGTAACTGCGAATAAGGCTTCGCTTATCGTTGTGTTTGATTGCCAGATCGCGAGACCGGTACAAATGATGGAGCGAGCGCCGGAAATCGTCGTATCCGCCATTGTGCTGAACTATATACAGCGACCCCAGGCGGCCATGAAAATACCAGCTGCTCCGGTCGTACCGGTCATCGTAGGGTAGGGATTCGATTCGCTTTAATGCAGTATGGCAATACAAAATAGCGGAATCGATATGACCGGTGTGCTCATAATATTCGACCAGGTTTTTGTAATAAAGCAATAGGTATATAGGCTGATTGATGGTACTGCAATAGGGGAGCGCCGACCGGGTCAGGGCTATAAAACGGGGTATATTTCCTTTCTGTCGTGCACATTCGGCCGTATACAGTTGGTTGTATGCAATGCCCTCCTTGTACCGTATTTGCAAACTCCATAAAAGGGCTTGTTGAAACAGCCCGGCGGCGCTATCGATATGGCTATCAATAAGGGATTTGGCCTGCCTGGAAGTTTGGTTAATGAGATGTGTGTCGGGAATATTGCCCAGCTGTTGGACAGCATCAGGCAGGGGAAAACGCCTGTTTTGAGATAATCCATTATATATAACCAGGCACCCTGTCAGTAATAACATCATAACCAGCCATCTTTTCCGGGATGTCCTGCGAGGAAACTGCTGGTATGTTTCTTTTTCTTTCAATTTTGGATGCCTGTTGTTGATGCCGGAAGAAATGACCCTTTACTTTGCCGGTGAAAGTCCTTTTGACTGCTGTTCTTGTGTTGGCGTGCCTGCCCGCGGCCGAGCAATAATGCTAATTATAGTTAATGGTCGGAGCCGGTCCGGTTAATTTCGTACCGGTCCTAAAATATGCTCTGTACGCGAACATTGTCACAAGGGGAATTATTCCAATAACCCCATTTCCATAGCTACACGAACCAGGCCGACCGAATTCTTTACATTTAGTTTCTGTAAAAGGTTGTAGCGATGACTCTCCACGGTCCTGTAGCTTAAAAACAATTTGTCGGCTATTTCCTGTGTTGTGCATTCGTGAGCGATTAATTTTAATATTTCTTTTTCGCGGCGCGACAAGGGGGTAATTTGAAATTGCTCCTTGCTGGACTTTAGGAGGCTTTGCATCCAGCGGTCTTTGATGTTATCTTCCAAAAATTCTGCATCCTGGTACACCTGTTTAATGGCTTGTACCAGAACATCCTCCCGGGCCTGTTTGGTAACATAACCTTTACAGCCATGTTGCATCATGTCTTTAATATGGAATAGAGTGTCCATATTGGTAAGCGCAATTACTTTCAGTTGAGGGTATTTTTTTAAGACCATTCGCAGCAGTTCACTTCCTGATTTGTCGGGCAGGTTGATGTCCATTAAAAGTATGTCGGGCAATTCATTTTGCTTTAATCCTTCCATTAAGCTGGCGCCGGATAAGTAAGTGCCTGTCACCTGGATATCCGGGTTGTCATTCAGTAAAGTCTTCAGGCCATTTAAAATCAAAACATGATCGTCAACAATGGCCACTTTTATATGCATATATACAGGTTAACGTTTTTCGATAAAGCAGGAATTATTGGTTATAAGGTGGATCTATCAGTAAACGGGCTGATATCAACTATGATAGTGCTTAAAAAAGGTTCGGACACTGTAAATATAACAGCTTTTCAAGAAAAAATGTAATTAGAAGAACATTAATACAGGAAAGAACCCTGTACCGCGGAAATAAGATCTGGTACCTTGACGTTCATTCACAGTATATAACTGTTATGGCAGCTCGTGAGCTCGTGGTATTTGTATGTGTTTATTGTTAATGTGAAATAGAGTACTTTGTCTATTGCCGGGCATAAGGGACAAGGGTACATTTGTGGGGAAAAGGGATATGGCTGATCGGGCTGCTTTATGGCGTTGCAACAGCTTGGCCATGGCCGGAAATCAGGGGTATTATTTTCTTTATTTCTTCATTGATTTAATCACAGGATATGCAATTTAAACATCTACTATGTCTACTGGTTTTGTGCAACAGTTTTTTAGCCCCGGGACAATCGAACTATTACACACAGAGCCAACGATTTTTAAAAGCAAATGCCCACTGGGTTTTTGGCGACAGCGCCGGTATTAATTTTAATGCTCCGCAGCCGGTCGCTATGCACACTTCGAATTTCGGTAATGAAGGTTCTGTAGCGGTTTCGGACCCGGAAACGGGCGAGTTGTTGTTTTACTCGAACGGAGCTAAATGCTGGAAGGCTAATGGCCAGCTCATGTTGCATGGCGACAGCCTTTTGGGTAACGGCAGCTACTACTGGAACAGTACTACGCCTACCAGTGGCAATATTTCTACCAGCCAGGGGGTTTGCGTCGTACCAGTCATTAACGACCCGGATAAATATTATCTTTTTTCGCTGAGTACTTATGCTAGTCATCCGAACACTTTGTATTACTCGGTAGTTGACAGGAAACTGGATAATGGCGCGGGTGATATTGATCCTGCCCGGAAAAATATATTGTTGGACAAGACGCAACTGAGTGAAGCTATGGTTGCTGTGCCCGGCGATTGTAATGATGTATGGTTGCTGGTACATGACTTTAAATATCCCGATTTCCGGGCTTACCATATCACTGCTAATGGTATAGATACTACTCCTGTGGTGTCCACTATTGGCAATACCATACCCGACCGTGGCCCGGCAGCTACTTATAATGCTATGGCGGTTTCTCCCGACCGACGCAGAATTGCGATCACAGGCCGGGTTTTGTCTGATGAAGCCACCCTGTTATGTCAATTCGATCCGGCCAGCGGCGTTTTGTCCAACCATATTAAAATAATGGGTATTGCGCCTATCAGGACCCCACAAGCGCGGTTTGCTACGGATGGTGGCTATGGCATTTGTTTTTCGCCGGATAATACCAAGTTGTATATTACCACAACGGAGTATGGCATACTATCGGCTAAGATGCGCCTTTGCCAGTTTGATGTCAGCAATTTTGATTCTACAGCCATTGCGCGCTCTAAATACGCGGTGTACGAAACAGAACTGGCTATATATGCTGCTCCAGGTATAAGATTGTATAACGGTGCTATTTACTTATGTGTGCGGGCTGGAGTCGGTTCTAACCCAGAGGGACAAATTAATAAAATAAATAATCCCAATATAGCAGGCGCGGGCTGCAACTACCAGGAAAGGGCTATTGTGCTGGCGCCTAATACCCAAGCCTGGCTTACTCTTGGAGGAGAGGTGGTTTATGCAATAGCCGATACGGTTTACCAGCACAATGCTGCTGCCGATACGGTAATTTGTACCGGAAGTACTACCGTGCTGGACGCCCCGGCTGGGTTTGACGACTACCAATGGAACGGAACGACAGCGGGAACTTCCTTCTCGGTAACAGAGGCAGGTCGCTACTGGGTATCTTACCGGGACAGTTGTTATCATTATACCGTAGATTCATTTTGGGTCAGCGAACTGGAGTTTATTGCACCTGTAATTACGGTGGACAGTTTTGTGCTGGGCACAGCCACATCTTATGCAAGTTATCAATGGCTATTGAACGGAACTGTTATCGCCGGCGCTACGGATAGCGTGTATACCGCAGGTGAGAACGGGGACTACCAGGTAATAGTGACCAATAGTTCTGGTTGTATGGATACATCGGATGTTTATCCTGTCCGGAATGTAAGTATTATAGATAATTTTCAAGCAGTAAGCGCTTCGATCGCACTGTACCCTAATCCTGCGCGTGATAGGATGTATATAAAAGCGGCGATACCTGTAACAGTGGAAATAAGGAGTTTGTCAGGACGAACAGTAGCCCGCTGCCCGGGGGGAGAATCTTTGCGTATTGGGCATCTGGCTACCGGTATGTACCTGGTATCGATAAGGGATAGGGGCGGTCGGCTGCTGAAAGTGGATAAATTTGTTAAGGTTGCTCCCTGATACAGAACGAGAAGGTTACCGGGAAAACGGTAGCCTTCCTGTTCTGTTGGACATAATGCGGAAGGTATTCATCAGGATATGAAAAAAATAGTACAATGTATTGGCTTACTAATAGGAGGGCAGGCTGTCCTATATGGGCAAGCAGAACAGGTATGGGCTTTTGGTGCGGGCCTGGGTTTAGACTTTAACCGGGGCACGCCCACTCTTGTGCATACGGCTATGGATACTCGTGAGGCTTGTGCTTCGGTATGCGATGTGCAAGGGCAGCTTTTGTTTTATACTAATGGTTCAACAGTCTGGAACGGGCAGCATCGTGCGATGCTGAATGGCGAAAATCTGGCCCTTTCGGGACCGGATGCTACAAAAAGTACAGCGCATGGAACGGCTATAGTGCCTAAACCGGGCGGGCCCGGCACATACTTTGTATTCAGTATCACACAGTTTGAAGCGGGATCCGGCTTTGGAAAATTGTATTGCAGTACAGTAGACATGCTGTTGGACGGAGGGAAGGGTGATGTTGTGGCAGCAGAAAAAGGTATTTTATTGGATACCCTGTTAACAGAGGGCCTTGCGGTGGTGCAGGGCGACCGTTGTAATATATGGCTGATAGCTGTTGACCAGTCTATGCAGGTACGGGCATATAGTATAGATGAAAGCGGGATTCATCCGCCGGTAATGTCTAATGTGGGCATACTGTCTTCCTTTTATGGAGGTATAGAAGTTGCCCACAGCAGGAAGAAGATCGCTTTTGCCCGATCAACTACCACGGGCGGCTATTTGTGCGATTTTGATGCGGCCAGCGGGAGGTTAAGCAAGCCGGTAACATTAATGCATTATGCAATGGCCTATGATGTTGCTTTTTCACCAGACGATTCGAAGCTATATTTCAGTACGCCAGATAATGGTGGTGGCATTGTCCAGTATGACATCTCTTCTGAGGACGCTGCCCAGATCCGCGCCTCCCAATATACTGTCTGTAAGGGATCCTCATATACCACATTAAAGCAGGGGCCGGATAAGAAGATTTACTTCGTTTCGAAGATGGAGCCCGATACAACAGGGCAGTACAGAGGATACCTGGGAATAATAGAGCGGCCGGATGGAAAAGGCGCCGCATCCGCACCCAACCAGAACGCGATACCGATCGTGGCCAAAGGAGGATTTGTAGGGCTGCCGAATAGTATTCCGCTCGTTACCCGGGATTCTATTTACCGGCAGGTAGTTTTACCGGAAAAATGTTTTCCGGTAACGGATACGGTCCTCTTATCGGCTGCCGATACCGATGGTTGGGATTATACCTGGAATACGGGTGTCCGGGGGTATACCCTGCCGGTTACAGCAGGTACTTACTGGCTTAGCTATAAGACCGCACCCTGTGTCGTTCACGTAGATACTTTTCAGGTACAATTCCCCGGCGGCATTTTGCCGGCTATTCATACGAAAGCCGGTTGCAGGGGCCATTCTTCCGGGAAAGCATATGCCTCTACTTATACCGGCGATACGGTGGGGTATCGCTATACCTGGCGCGATGCCGGCGGCCTTACCCTTTCCCTGTCCGATACTTTAGCGTCTGTGCCGGGCGGCAATTATACCTTGCAGGTGCAGACGACTCTTTGTGATACACTGCTTTATTTTACTATTCCGGAAGAGGATCACCGGATTTCTTTCCGTGCCGACAGCATTATTTGCCTTGGCGATACGCTTGTTTTTCAAAATACTTCTGATAATCATTTTTCCGGTTTTTACTGGGATTTCGGAGATGGCCACTACGATGAGTCGGTTACGGCGCAGCATAGCTTCGATAAGGCTGGTCGTTACAGGGTGCGGCTGGCCGGATACGGTGCGGTATGCCTGGATACGGTGCTGAGTACTATTACGGTCGACCCAAAGGTAGCGGCTCATTTTTCGGCCCGCATCGATAGTCTCTGTGTAGGGGAAGCCGTAGTGTTTGAGCAAGATGTGGATACAACTACCCTTTCCGGCCTATACTGGAATACGGGCGATGGTATAAGCTTTGCAACATACGACAGGCAAGTAGGACATGCCTATGACAGGGCCGGTATAATGGAGGTCTTGCTACAGGCACGGTTCCGTGCTTGTCCCGAATCTACCTTTTCCCGTAAGGTATATGTCTCCGATTTGCCGGAAGTAAACCTCGGAAGAGACAGTAGTATTTGCCCGGGGGCAGGTGCAGTTGTCTTGTACAATAAAGTGGCGCACCAGGATAGAGGGCAATATTACTTATGGAGTACCGGTGATACTGGCGCATCGGTCAGGGTGGTACAGCCCGGTCAATATAGTCTGAAGGTGATCGAGGCTGTTTCGGGTTGTAGCCATACGGCTTCGATTAGTATCGAAAAAGGTTGTTATATGGATATTCCCAATGCCTTTACACCCAATGGCGATGGACAAAACGATTTCTTTTTTTCAAAAAAGTTGCTGTCGCGCGATATTGCGCGTTTGCAAATGCAGGTATTTGATCGCTGGGGGCAATTGGTGTTTGAGTCCCCTGAGACGGAGGGTAGGGGTTGGGACGGCCGTTGCCAGGGGAAAGCATTACCGCAGGCTGTTTATATCTACCACCTCTATGTGTTGAAAAAGGACGGCGCAGAGGAACATTACAGTGGTAATGTTACCCTGATCCGGTAACCGGTCATAGAGCGCGCTCAATGCTTGCGAAGGATAATTTGTATCCGGAAATGACAAGAGTAGGGAATAGGATTAGTACGTGAAGGGATTCATGTTTCGACTGAACTCGGCAGGCAGGGTATATTCCCCCAAACCGGCAATGCGTGCTAATTTGGGTAGTAGCCGTATTTACAGGCTATAGTTTCGCTACGCTGATCTATTCACAATCTTGCGTTATGTCGTGTGAAGCTTTGCTGACGAGCAACAGAAGCAATGTGCAATCGAGATATCCCGCCGGAGCTTGCCGGGCCCTGACTTTGCTGCAAGGTGGTAGCAGTAAGCACGCTACCCATGCTCAGGGGATACCTCCACAAGGTCGGCATGGACGCGTTCATTGGGCGGTCCATCCGGAGGTCAAAGGCATACGCAGCTCATCGGGA
>JBEBWN010000156.1:0-8482 GCA_040392235.1 Taibaiella helva
CGGGAAAGGGTTGACTATAAATTTAAAAGGGGTACGAAACTTTGTACACCCTACCTGATCCTGCGCATTTAATAAAGCTAAACAGGCCAAATCTCCTTCTTTACCCCCTATTTAGCGGATGTTCCCTATCTTTATAGGGTAAATTGACCTTAGATGCCCGAACAGATAGCAATCAGTATTGTTGACGATCACCCGTTAGTGATAGGCGGGATAGTAAAATTATTACAGCAGTACCGGCACCTCCACCTGGCTGGCGTATATAGTAGCGGTTCTGAATTATTGCAGGGTTTAAAAAAACAAAATTGTGATATCCTGCTCTTAGATATCCAAATGCCACAGCAAAATGGCATTAATTTAATGGATATATTAAGAGCAGACTATAAAGAGCTGAAGATAATAGCCCTTACGGCACACGACACACCTTATTATATCCAGACAATGCTTTCTAAGGGCTGTCTCGGCTACATACTGAAAAACAGCAGTGAGGCAGAGATCATTGAAGCTATCGAGACCGTCCATAAAGGCCAACAGTACCTGGCGCGGAGTATCCGGGAGGAATTACTATTCGACCTGGTGAAAATGAATCATAAAGGCCAAAATATGAAAGGTAAGCTCACCAGCCGGGAGTTAGATATCCTGCGGCTGATAGTAGCAGAGTATACCAGCCAGGAAATAGCGGAACATCTGTATCTGAGTAATCGTACTGTCGAAAAATACAGGCTAAACCTATTGCAAAAATTAGATGTTAAAAACACCGCCGGCCTGGTCAAAGCAGCTCTGCAACAGAACCTGCTAACAGACAGTTAAGGCAGGCAGAACGGTATACAGCTTTTGTTTATTTTCCATTCTTAACCCGGCATATTTTCTTATTATTTAATATACAAAAATCCGGCGATGCGTTTAGCCTACTAATTCCAAAAGTGTATCGATTTTTACAAAAAATAACCGGGCTAGCGGGCCTGCTGATTTCCGGTATGCTCAATGCCCGTAGCGTTCCCGATACGACGAATGTGGAACCGTCTTCACCATCGGCTATTACTTTCTCTGCACAATCAAGGCAAACTGATACGACATTGCACTATGCACACAGCAAACTAGACAATAACCAACCTGGCGAAGCTATAAGAGTGCTGAAACAATTTATAGGAGACACTTCCATTACTAACAAGGATACGGCTCGTATGCAGGCCCTGTTACTACTTTCCGAAATTTATGCAACTACGGGAAATACCGAAGGAGCGTATACCTTTCACAACCTGTACAAGCGCGCATTTGACAGCATACAACAAGAGGCCCAAAGCGTTTTTCTCGATTCGCTGGTTACCAAAGATCAACTGATGGAAAAAGAGAAGAGTAGACTGGAGCGCAAGATTATCTTAGACAGGGAGGAAGCACAAATACAAAAATCACGCATCAGCATTGGAATCATGTTACTGCTCTGCATAAGCGTTTGCCTGATACTCATTGTTCTATGGATCATGAGGCGCCGGCAACGTCAAATTATGGAAAAAAGCAGGTATCGCATGTTAAAAGAGCGGGAAATGGCCCAGTTAAATGCAAGTCTTAATGCTGAATTAGCGGAACGCGCTAAGATATTTGAACGTTTGAAACAGCGTCTTTTTCCTCAACTCGACAGGCTGCATCATATCCTTAATCAGCTAAAGGATGAAGATAATCCTGGTATCGGAAAAGAAGTGCGGGATAGCGCGATCTTACTGGAAAATATAGACCAGGAATTGGAGAATATCTTCCTTAGTGCTCATACCCATTACACCTCCGGTGGCCTAATCGATAACCTGGAGGCTTTTCTGCATACGCTTAAAGAACGGGAGCGTATAGAATTGACCTGCAACGAACGGGATCAACACCTCAATCCGGTGATTGTACATGAACTATTGCGTGTTTTACAGGAATTTTTGCAAAACGCTTTTAAGCATACGCTGTATTTTAAGGTTAGTATTGATGTACACTTCACGCCCCACCAGGTAAAGGTGCAAATGCAAAGCGTATCGCCCTGGCCAGGAAAGGCAATAGAAACGATCGGCCTGGGGTTGAACAGCATCCGGCAGCGGGTCAAAAAATTGAATGGTGCTGTACATGTAGATCAATCGGACCGGTTTATCATCAACCTGGAAATTCCTGTTTCAGGCTAGCGCGTTAACGTAATAAAGTAACATTACCCTGATATTGTTCGGAATGTCCGTTCTCCAAATCAAATGTGATTTTGTAGACATAAACACCAGGAGTCTGCGCTATTCCATTATATGTACCATCCCATCCTCTACCGTAGATAGTTGTGGTACGGAACAATATTTTCCCCCAACGATCAAAAATTGTCATTTCAAAGTGGTTGAGACCATGCCCCAGGTTCTGACGGGGAAGAAAATAATCATTCCTGCCATCAGCGTTTGGGCTAAAGGCATTAGGTATATCCAGGTAGCAGCCCTTCGTTATCATAATCTCCTCCTCCTGTACACAACCATCTTTGTTGGTAACCCGGAGCCGGTAGCTTCCGGGATATTGTATATGGCTTACAACTGTCGTATCGCCATTACTCCAATTGTAAGTGTCACCAGGCTGGCCGGCCAGTTGGTTGTATAGTTCCAGTGTATTGCCAGGTGTACAAAGTACTCTGTCCGGCCCCAGGTCCACTAAAGGGAGGCGTTCAACCCATATCGAATCGAAACAGCTAAGGTCCGGGCAGGCGCGAAAGCGGGCATCAAGGCGAATATAGGTCATTCCTGCCTGAGCAAAAGCATGTGAAACAGGAGCTGGCGGCAAGGTACGCAGCAGCTGTTGATCATTGATAGACCAGTCTAGTTGTACTAGTCTATCAAGCGGTACTTGTGGAGCAAAAGTGACTGTCTCACCTTGGCATATTTGATTCCGGCTAAGAATCATTGCCAGGGTATCTACCGCATCCACTGCAATGTGTTTTTTTAGCGAATCCATACAGCCAAAACCATAATACCCTCTTAATGTCACCTGGTAATGGCCATTTTTCCGGTAAGTATAGGTTACATCCCGGTCATATAGCTGCGTACCGTCGCCCATATCCCAGGTAAAATGCTGGTAAATGCTATCCGACCGGTTAACTACATCAACAACCTGCCCCGAGCAGGTCAAGGTATCAAGGTCGAAACCAAGATAAGGTACAGTCGTATAATTCACCCGGAACGAATCTGTGTAGATCATGCAACTGCTGTCTGAACGATATATAACCCAATACATACCCGTATCTTTTACGGATATTTGTTCCGCTCTAAAACCGGTATTCCACAGATAATCGTGACCTCCCCCCACCGCTGGAAACAAGGTTAGCGTATCATCTTTACAATAAAGTGCCCTGTGTTGTATTGTCTTTTTCTGACGGGGCAGGGTATCGAAGTAAACATAAAAGGTATCCGTATATTGATCATAGCCGCACAAGGAATGAATGTTGTATTGTACCCAATACGTACCCGATTTTTGCACATCAACCCGGTCTAATGTATCACCTGTAGTCCATATGTAGTTGCTGCCGGTATTGCCGGTAGCAGTCATTTCGTGTGTAGGGATACAGAAAACCTTATCGATACTCCGGCTGTATAAATTTCTATACCTTGGCTGCGGAACAGGAACATAATTAGGGAATGATATGCCAGTACTACCGCCGTCCAGGTGGATGGCAAAAGGAGCGAAATGGCACGCTGCCGCAGGTAAGTCCGGCTGGTAGACCAGTCCTAACGTCGTAAACTCTATACCGGATACATATATCTTACGATCAGGCCCACGGCGTAACGCACCTGCCCGATCGCTTATCCTGTAACGGGAAGCCGTAATCTTTACAGAATCCATACTGCTAATATCATATTGAAAAAAACCCAGGTTGCCGAATGCCAGGTAAAGCTTTGTATTATCGGGCGAGAAACACACGCCATAGGGATGTTCCGACACGGCAAAGATAGAATGGCCCAAGGCTCCCTTATCCGAATCAAAACTGTACAAGCGACTATCCAGAAATATTTTGCTCCTGTCGGGCGACGCGTCTAGCCAACCAGTTATAGATCCGGCTGTAAACCGATGTGCCTCATACATTTTAGGCAAGGTATCCAGCCCCTCTGCTGTAATATTAAATATTTTCACCTGGTTACCTCGTTGAGGAACGGTCACAATCCAGACATTACAATCATTGCCCGGAATGCCCAGCAATTTCTCCGTATGACCTGTGCCTATCTGTATACCTTTTGCACCCGCAACAATGTCGCCACGTCCACCATTTAATTGCATATCTACAATACTATACCACAGCTCTCCCGATCCTCCTGATTCTATAGCGCCCAGCGAAAACACAAAGTAGCGGTCCCGGTTGCCTGGTGCGGGCACAATCAAACTGCCCTGAGTAGTACTCCGGGTAACATCTTCTCCCTTGCCCGTGAGATTACTGCCATTGGGCATCAGCTGGTGGTTACGATCCCAAACCTGGCTGCCTTCTGTATAGAATAACAGCCGGCCATTACTATCACATACCGACGCAGACCCTTCAGATGTTGTTATTGCCGTCGTCAGAGGGCGGGGAGGATTACCATTAAAGTCGAGACCGGCATTCACTCCAAATGCCCATACCTGGTCATACTGGCAATGCCCATGTCGATAACAGAAGAGCGCCATAAGTAACCATAAAGAGCGTAGCCATCGACTGCACTTTATTTTACGTAAAAATTCTGAATCTAACATGAGCATCATAAGTTAATACCGCATCACCCCCGGATTTGTACCACGTGATAGGAAAATCTCTTTACCTTAATCGGGGAGCGTACCGGTTTTATACTACATTTTTACCATTTTACTATTCAGCAACAGCATTCCAGCACTATCCCTTACCTCCACCAGGTAAATACCCGGTGTAAAAGAGCTGATATCAATTAACTGAGCCGCACTACCGGAAACCATTCTCTTCCCATCCACAGCCGTAATAGTCGTATAAGCCGCTACGGCCGACCGTATGTGTAAAACATCTGTCGATGGATTCGGGTAGATTCGAACCGATATAGCCGGAGATTGGGTGCTGCCAATATCTACATTATTGACAATATATACATTAGAAGTATCCATGCACCCATATTCATCCTCTGTAACTACCCGATAGTGACCATTTTCGGTAACCCTGTACGTTTCTCCTGTTGCTCCGGAAATCAGCTCATCGTTCAGTAGCCACTGATAAGATTTATGTTTATTGAGCGTGCTCAGCGTAAAGCCATCAATTGTAATTTCAGCCTCTGTTACCGGGTATATATATACCGGCAGTTGACTGGGCATACTGGTATCGCCACACCGGATGACCCTTACTGAAATCACCCCGCCCAATCCATTGTTCGTAACATCAATACTAAGATCGGTACTTGCCCCATACCACCCATCAGGTAAAGTCCAGATACAGGCCTCGATATCCCCTATGTCAGGAACACTATACGTATGCAACTGGTTATGACATACGCTATCCGGTCCTGCTATAAAGTCGGATTCTCTTACATCGGCAAAGCAAATTCCCATAAGAAAGCCGCTAAACATCATCGGGTTACCGTAGACATCCTGTTGTGCGCCCGGGGTTGCAATATTGTTTGCACTTGATGTATGGCCACCTACATAAACATTAGAACGGGATATACAGGCAGCAGTTCCCAGATCGTCGCCGGTATCACCGTAAAAGCTGCTCCATTGCAGATTTCCGGAAAGGTCAAGCAAGCCGACATATACATCTTGCATACCGTTATGTGTGCTCCGAATGGGCGCTCCTACTATTTTAATGTCTGTGCTATACGTGGAACCGGCAATCATTATTTGTTTATCATTCAGGATACCGATGCCCTGAAGTCCATCACCCTTCGTTCCACCGATGTAGGTACCCCATAATCTTTTCCCGGTGGAATCAAACTTGGCAACGAAGAAATCATCAGTATCATCCGTATTACCTATCGTATTTTGCCAGGCGCCAGAGGAAGCAATATTGGTAGGACTTTTTGTGGTACCACCCATGTATACGTTATCCCATGCATCGCACACCAGGCCTGCGCAAGCGTCATCATGCTCACCACCGTAATAGGTGCTCCATAGCTTGCGCCCTGCTGTATCAAATTTAAATAACATGGCATCATTGGCGAAAACCCGGTTACCAGATGAGTGCATGCTTTGGTGTGCTCCTGGGGTTGCCCATCCCTGTCCGCCATTGCGCGACCCGCCCAAATAAATATTTCCTTTACGGTCATGGCATATTGCATAGGCCCCTCCATAGCCAATGGTATCTGTTCCTTGTATATAGGTGCTCCATATCCGTTCTCCCTCCAACGTGAATTTGGCCAGGAAGAAGTTATTGGTGCCTTTCAGGCTTGTTGCTTCAGCTCCGCTGCTGGCAATATTATCAGCACTTTCTGTTGAGCCAAACAGGTATAATGCACCGTTATGTATCAGTAGGTTTTTGCCGCCATGCTCCTCTAAAACTCCCCCATAATAAGTAGCCCACAGCCGCTCACCATTTTCATTGAATTTTACAATCACAAAGTCTCCCACACCTCCGGGCACCGTCTGGTGCGCACCGGTAGTAGCTAAACCAGGCGCCGCATCGGTATTCAGTAACGATAAATAAGGCTTATCTGTATGGTCGATCGCCACTGCCACACCTCTATCCAATCCCGGGCCACCGTAGTAGGTTCCCCAAATCAATTTACCCTCGTAATCATACTTACAGAGAAAAGCATCCACAATACCGCTAATCGTATTTTGGAAGCCGCCACTTGTAGCTATGTTCGATGAAGAAGTTTGTCCGGCAACGTACAGGTTACCTTTACCATCAGCTTTCATGTCGACGGTCATATCAAACATAAAGTCGCCGCCATAATAGGTTGCCCATTTCACCTTTGGATCAATGGTAAGAACACCTTCGTATCCGGCTGTTTGAAAGGACACCTTGTTATTCCGAACAGAAAAGGCAGACGGAATGATTTTGCCATCCTGCTGGTAGGTAAGCGGCCGGCTCTCCCATATAGAGCCCAAGGGAGTTTGTATAGTCAGTCCACCTTCTGGATTGTGTTCCACCCGTTCGGCACCAAGGTATTCCATTTTAATATCAGTGATATTTCCACCGGGGCGAACAACAAAATCGTATTCTATACCCTCCTCTTTGATATAAATGACCCAGTCTATGTTAGGATAGATGTCTTTGTACCTTAGTTTTCGGAAGCTTCGCACAGAATAGCCTTGTTCCGGTATGCCCGTTCCGTGGAAGTAACTAATATAGGGTAGAGGGCTACTGGTTTCTACCCGGGCGGCGGTATTGGCCCCCAGCAGGCAAAGCTCGACCCGGTAAGTTTCCAGGCGAACGGGACGATCAAGTGCATTCCCCAGGAAATTTGGAACACCTGACTGTTGCAGAAGCTTCTGCTGCTGATAGCGGATCTTTCCATTGCCGATAAAAAGGCTCATATTGCCATCTTTCAACTGGAAGTCAATATCTGTCCGCTTATTACCCAGCTGGTCCCTGACCTGGCCTTTGTTTTCCTGAAAACCTTTACCAGCAGTAAAACGCCGGGCTTCAGATAAGGTAGCCGCCTTTTCTCCGGGACGAGCAAACAGCGTAGCTTGGGCCAATACAAACAACAATAAGACCCAGGATGCGTAAAAATAGTTTTTCATATATTTTGTATTTAAAATGAAAGGTAATCGGGCAATAAGGTGTTTTTTGGAACATCCTGCAGAATGTTTGGGTGCGCAACAGGGCTTGGGGCCGGAAGCAGACCGCATAACATAAAGGAACAGGATGCCCCGGTTGTGGTTAAATGGCTAGCCCTTTCCAATAATGTTGTGCGTATCGCTCTAAATACTTTCACCACAAAGCTAATCGAAGAGCGTATACGGTAATGGGGTATTTTTACTACAAAAAAAATGTAGTAAAAATACCCCGCGAGGTAATGTACTGAGCTTGTACATTTGCTATTAAGAAAAAACGCTACGATCCGATGTTGCAGCGCCACTGTACAATCCCGGGCTTTCTCCTAATTACGGGGCTGATAGTATTCAGCACTATAATACCTTCTTATGCAGCAGACACCCTAAGAAAAAAGGATATTCCGCAAATATTCCTGGATGAGCAGGACACACTAGGTTTGGAAAGGATCATTAACTATGGCAGGGGTCTTATAGAAAAGGAGCCGGATACTGCGCGATTACTTTTAGAATCAGCCCTTGTAAAAAGCAGGCAGCGCCACTATACAAAAGGAGTAATATCTGCTTTGGCCGCCTTAAGCTTGAGTTATGAAGAAAGAGGTGAATATGAAAAAAGTATAAGGGGCTTTCAAGAGGCCGTAAAATTATGCCGGGGCCCTTATATTCTTTTCCTGCCCGAATTATATAACAACAATGCCAATGCCTATATGGCGTTGGGCAATTATCCGGAGGCTGCAATCAACTACTATAAGGCGATTAAATATGCTAACCAACTGGAACAAAC
>JBEBWN010000157.1:0-8480 GCA_040392235.1 Taibaiella helva
ATTGGCCATCAAACCATCGATCTCCCTTGAAAACACCGGAATCCACAAAACATAGAAACACTACCCATTCCCCTACAAGTGCCCTACACATCTTCAGGGAATGTCTCTACAAGGCACACAAGACGCCTTAATGGGGCGACATACTCATGGCCCAAAGGCAGAACCGCGGACCATGCAAATGCGCTAAAGTTCCAGAAATCCGTACCGTCTCCCGACAGGCCCTTATTTCCCGTTTCCAGTCGCACATTTTTAAACGACAATGTACCGGCTGCCCTCAGCATACCGGGAAACAGGTTTGGGCCGGCCATCGTCCAGGCCGTATTCTTTATAAAAATGTTTACGCGACAATCCCATATTCCCCGTGTTTATGCAAAACTACAGCAGCAGGCTGGCGAACAGGAGTGGTTTTTATTACATTCCCTGTATATTTTATTGCAGGCGCTCCGTTACCTTCCGGCTTCATAAAAAAACAACCCGGAAAAATAAAAGACAAAAAACTCTTTTATATAGAAATTGTGTTTTACCTTTGCTCCGTAAACGCAAAAGATGTTTTCAAAAACCTGTGAATATGCCATACGTGCCATGATCTTCATTGCACAAAAGTCGCAAGGTGGCAATAAGGTGGGTATCAAAGAAATTGCCCGGGGCATAGACTCCCCTGAACATTTTATTGCAAAAATTTTACAGGATCTGGGACGACGGGGTTTATTACAATCTATGAAGGGGCCCAATGGAGGCTTCTACCTGGATGCCCAGGGTATGCAGTGCTCCCTGGCCGATATTGTTAAGATTGTAGACGGGGAGAAACTCTTCACCGGCTGTGGCCTCGGTTTAAAGCAATGTTCAGAAACCCAACCCTGTCCTATCCATCACGAATTCAAAGCCATGCGTAAAGGCATCCAGTCCATGCTGGAGAAAGCCAAACTGGGCGAGTTTACGGAAGAACTGGAAAAGAGCCTGACCTTTTTGAAGCGTTAGGATTTTTTTTGAGCAAATAAAAGACAAAAAGGTATTAATATCCATACAATGAAGTCAATGGCATCCTTAACACGCTTCCTTTCTCTTTTTTCTGTCAGTGTACTGAGTGGAACCCTGCAATTAAGGGCGCAGGAAATAGCGCCTCCTCCCTTCACCTTCGGCCCCGACGACACACTGATCAGTATATTATTCGTATCGCTCCTCCTGCTCCTTTTCGCCGCGCTGCTACTCCGGCAGAAAGTACAGCACATCAGGAATAATACCCGGAAGAGAACAGCAGCGGAGCAACAACGGCAATGGGAAGAATATACCCGGGAGCTGGACAGCAAGCAGCTGGACCGCCTTATACGCTCCAAAAAAAGAGGGAAGGGACAGCATACCCTGTTGTTATTTGCCGTAATGCTATTATTAACGGGCCTTTCGGCCAAGCCTCTCTGGGCACAAACTGCCGCTATTCCACAGAAAAATACTTTATTATCTGAAACGGGTATCCTCATTACCATTGTGCTATTAGCCATCCCGGTACTACTCGGCATGGTCCTGCTCATCGTTAAAATAATGCATGCATTGAACAGGCTAAAAAATCAGCAGAGCCTGGAAGAAGCGGAACAGCTGGCCGGCTATCTGCGCGCCCTGCCGGAAGAAAGCGTGGATACCGAATGGACCAAAAGAAAAGAAGCGCTCGACTACCGCCCGGACCCTAATGAATTATCGGGTACAAACCCTGCACAGGATGTCAAGGGGTTGGTCCGTATCAAGAGCAGGAAAGGGCCGGCAATTGTAGCGCTCAAAAAGAAAGCCCTTCCACGCCCCCATATCGACCCGCAACTATCCCGGCTCATTTTATGGTATCTCGGTTGTGCTACCTTTTGGCTCCTGTTCGGCACCACCATCGGCGAATACCTAGGTATAAAATTTGTAGCGCCTGATGCCGATCACCTCAGCTGGCTAAGCTTCGGGCGGTTACGCCCGGTACATACCAATGCGGTGTTCTGGGGCTGGGCCTCCCTGGCCATGCTGGGACTGGGGTATTACGTGGTGCCTCGTGTCAGCAATACCCGGTTGGTTTGTATCCGTTACGGCTGGTATGCCCTATGGCTTATCAATGCCGCCGTTCTCACCGGCAGTATTTGCCTGATGGCCGGCATTAATAACGGCGGCGGCGAATACCGCGAATATACCTGGCCGGTAATGCTGCTCTTTGCCGCCGGCATCATTCTTACCTTAATTAGCTTTATCCGGACCATTGCCAACCGCCGCACCCGGGAAATTTATATTTCCAACTGGTATATCGTAGCTTCCATCATATTTGCTATTGTTATTACCATCGTAGCTTATGTACCCTATTGGCAAAACGGTCTTGGCGAAACCATTATACAGGGTTACTACATGCACCAGGGCGTAGGCATGTGGTTCATGCTCTTTACCCTGGGAATTGTTTACTACTTCCTACCCCAGCAACTCAACAAGCCCATTTATTCCTACAGCCTGGGTATACTGGCTTTCTGGACCCAGATCCTGTTTTACACCCTTATCGGCACCCACCATTTTGTATTCAGCGCCATCCCCTGGTGGTTACAAACCGTGGCCATAGTAGGCAGCGCGGGTATGGCTATTCCGGTAATTGCCGGCACAACCAATTTCCTGATGACCTTCAGGGGCGCCTGGTATAAGATCAAGGACAGCTATACCCTGCCCTTCTTCCTGGTGGGTATCATCTTCTACTTCACCGGTTCCCTGCAGGGAACTGCCGAGGCATTCCGGAGTACCAACCTTATTTGGCATTTTACGGATTTCACTGTGGCGCACTCGCACCTGACCATGTATGGCATTATCTGCTTCTTCCTCTGGGCGGGTATCTATGCCATTGTGCCGCGTCTTACCCGCAAAGAAGCGCCCCAGATCAGTATTGGCGCCCATTTCTGGCTGGCCTTGCTGGGTATGCTATTCTATACCATTCCCCTGATGTACGGCAGTACCCTGAAAGGGCTCCTGTGGCTGGAAGGAAAACCCTTTATCGACAGCGTAGTGTTGATGGCTCCTTATTGGTTATGGCGGGCTATCGGTGGCAGCCTGATGTGGCTATCACACCTGTTTTTTGCCTATAATATGTATAAAATGATCGCCAATCCCAAGGTCATAGATGTTGGGGAAGCCGCTGTTCAAAAAGTGGAACAACAGCCTGAGGTCAGCCCAAATATTGTTTAATACTATCTGACATACAACAATGGAATTATTTGACAACCACAAAAAGCTGTTCGGTACGGCCACCGCCCTCTTTGTTGGCTTAACCCTGCTGGTGGCTATCATGCCCGCCATACATAACCAGGACAATAACCAAACCCTGCCGGGAGCAGAAGCGCTTAGTCCGGATGCGCAAAAAGGAAAAGCGCTTTTTATTGCTAACGGATGCGTGGCCTGCCATACCCAACAGGTACGGAATGTAGATATGGACAAAGTATGGGGCGGACGGCCCAGTATGGCAGCCGATTACGCCGGCATAGTCCGTACAGACTTCTGGCGCAACACAGCGACTCTGATGGGCACAGAACGGACCGGCCCCGACCTTACGGATGTTGGCAACCGGCAGCCCAGCAAAGACTGGAACCTGGTACACCTGTACAATCCCCGCATCGTAGTTAAAGAGTCTGTTATGCCTGCCTATCCCTGGCTGTTTACCCTCAAACAGCAGCCCGATTCGGCTGACGTTATCGTTAATGTTCCCGCAGCATTCTTAAAAGGACAAGCAGGCAAGGTGATCGCCAGCCGGGAAGCCCTTTACCTGGTGGCCTACCTGCAGTCGCTAAAACAGACCAAACTGCCCGAAGGTACCCAGGCCCCTGCTTTTCTGTATAAAAGAGATGAGCAAAAAACGGCAGCTTCAGGAACACCGGAACCCGACGGCAAAGCATTATATGCCGCCAGTTGCCAATCCTGCCACCAGCAAAACGGCGAAGGACTTCCGGGTGCATTCCCACCCTTAAAAGGAAGCCCCGTCGTTACCGGCGACAACCTGGAACGCTATGTAGACATTATTATGAATGGTTACGATGCCCGCCCCGAGTATGGCGTCATGGCAGCCGTGGGCACCAATATGGAATGGACGGAGCATGAAGTAGCCGCCGTCATCAATTACGAACGCAGCAGCTGGGGCAACCAGGGTAAAAAGGTAACGCCCGAGGAGATCAAAAAGATCATGGATTTTCTAAAACTGAAAATGGCACAACAATGAGAAAAACAATAGTAACCGCCGTATTCCTGCTCTGTAGCCTCCTTTCCCTGGCTTGCCCGGTCTGCGAACGTCAACAACCCAAAATCCTGAAAGGCGTTACCCATGGGGCAGGACCGGAAAGTAACTGGGATTACGTTATCGTCTGGATTACAATAGCCATAGTAGCCGGCACCCTGTTTTTATCCCTTAAATGGCTGATAAAACCGGGCGAAAAATCCGGGGATCATATTAAACGACTCATTTTAAATAAAGAATAGCATGAACGACAAAAGCACTATTCTCATTTTCATCGACGATGACACGCAACCGGTCGCCCGCATGCAATCGCCTGTCCGCTTCGAACTGGATACCCGCAAACTCCAGGATGGCGATCATATATTGAAAATTGTGAGCAAAGACCCCAGTGGCAAAGAAGGGATACGAAAAATACCCTTCGTGGTACGCAACGGCCCGGCTATTACCATAGAGGGGATGAAAGAGCATGCTGTTGTAGATGGGGTATTGCCCCTTATGATCAATGCATACGGCAAAGGCGATCAAAAATCGTTCCTGATAGAAGGTAGTGAAACCCCTCAAAGTATTCCCTGGTGGGTATGGATACTGATTATCGGCTTTGCCGGCTGGGCCCTGTACTACCTGCTACGTTATTTTTCCCAGCTACAATAACAGAAAGCCATGAGCAACAAAAAAGACATCACCGCCCTGGAAGATATACAATTACTGGTGGACACTTTCTATGATTCTGTAAGAACCAACGCCTTACTGGGACCCATATTTAACGGTGTCATCCGCGATCGCTGGCCGGAACATCTCGGGAAAATGTATCGTTTCTGGCAAACCGTACTACTTGGCCAACATACTTACAACGGCAGCCCTTTTCCGCCTCATGCCAGCCTGCCTGTCGGGCAGCAACATTTCGATACCTGGCTGCACCTCTGGTATACGGCTATAGATACTTATTTCGAGGGAGACAAAGCGGAAGAAGCTAAATGGCGCGGCGATAAAATGGCCCTGATGTTCCTTTCTAAAATTAATTATTACCGCGACCATTCCGGTACACCACTGATATGAAGAAGACAGAGCAACAAACCATAGCTATCGCCTGTATATTTACCTGGATCGGCTTCGTAAGCGCTATCAGCTTTATGGAAGCCTGGCTGAAATTCAGAGCGCCGGGGCTGAGCCTGTCCGTTGGCTTGGGTATAGGCAAGCTGGTTTTTGCTGCACTCAATAAAACAGAATGGGTTTTCGCCATCGTAACCAGCGCCAGCGCGGTGCTGTACGGCCGCCCGCTAAGCGCCGCCCCCACCCTCAGTCTCGGCCTTGCAGTTCTCATCCTGATCCTGCAAACGGTCTGGCTGCTGCCGGCCTTAGACCAGCGGGCCCAGCAATATATTAACGGCCATTCTATGCGTTCCGCTCCCCTTCATCTCTGGTTTGTTGCCGCCGAAATACTCAAAGTGATCTGCCTGTTGCGCACAGGGGTGCTGCTATTTAAAAGAACCTGAATCCCTTCACTACCGGAACAAGCTAAGACCATGCGCCAACATAACGACATATACAGGATGCCCGTCCACAAATTGCTCGCCAAAATGGGCAAAAACCTCCTTCGTCCCGGTGGCAGGCAACTTACCGAATGGCTTATAAAGGAATTACATATTTCTGCCGCCGACGACATTGTTGAATTGGCTCCCGGCAGCGGTTCTTCTGCACGCCTGATCGATCAATACCATCCGCTTTCTTACATAGGCATCGACACAGATACCGAAGTCATAGCGCTTCTTCAGGCCAGGTTCCGTCGAAAGAACATGCGCTTCGTCCAGGCCAATGCTGCCCATACGGCCTTACAGGCGAACAGTAAAGACCTGGTCTTCTCTGAAGCGCTACTCACCATGCAGAATGCAGGTCAAAAAAAAGCGATCATACAGGAGGTCCATCGCATACTTAAACCCGGCGGTCTGTACGCTGTGCACGAGCTGGTCTTCGTATCGCATGACGCAGAGATGCCAATTGAAGAGGCGCTACGCCGGCAACTGTCTAAAACAGCCCGCGTTCATGCAAGGCCCTTAAGCAGTGCCGCATGGCAACAACTGCTACAAAACAACGGCTTTCACATCATCAATACCATCCAGGTCCCTATGCAGTTGCTGGAACCGAAGCGTATCCTTAACGATGAAGGAATTGCCGGAAGCCTGAAGATCCTGTTCCATATCCTGCGCCACCCGGAAGCATGGCAGCGCCTCCGTCACCTGAGGTCCCTGCTTCGCCGTTACAACAAACATTTAAATGCTATCGCCATTATTGCTAAAAAAATATAAAAAGATAAACATGAATATTTCAAAAGAAAGTATGATAGGCGTTATCGTTGCCGAAGATTATCGTACGGCAAGCGTATTCGAACAAGCCGGTATTGATTTTTGCTGCCGCGGAAACCGCAGCATTGCAGATGCCTGCCGGGAGCAAAAAATAGCTGCCGATGAATTGATCGGTAACCTGAAAGACAAAATCGAAGGTTTGGCCGCCCCGGGAAATACCCATATCGACTACCGCTCCTGGCCTTTAGACCTCCTGGCCGACTTTATAGAAAAGAGGCACCACCGTTATGCCAGCGCCCAGATACCCGCTATACAAACCTTTCTGGAGAAACTGATCAGGGTACATGGCGTACAACACCCCGAACTGGCCGAAATAAAAGCGGAATTCGATGCCTGTGCCGGCGCCCTGACCAGCCACATGAAGAAAGAAGAGCTTATGTTGTTCCCCATCATCCGTAAAATGGTGCCTTTGCATGAAAAGGGCAGCCGGGAAATGACCACACCTTTTGGCAGCATACAAAACCCGATACGCGTAATGATGTCAGAGCATGATTCCGAAGGCGAACGTTTCCGCAGGATAAAAGAGCTGAGCAACAACTATACCGTACCCGCAGATGGTTGTAATACCTACGGCATCACCCTTGTCACTTTAAAGGCCTTCGAAGAGGACCTGCACCTGCATATACACCTGGAAAACAACATCCTGTTTCCCCGGGCCATCGAAATGGAACGCCATTTTGCCCGCTAGTGTCATATCAAGCATACTTTTTTAGCTTATTGCTCTATAGTTAATTGCTCATCAACCTGTTGTCGCTTTTGGGTTTTGCCTTTTCACCTTTAACCTAGCACCAGTATATACAGCCCACACAAAACAAATGTTCCGAAAAGCCGTCCCGTCCTGCGCCATTCCAGGTTTACCGGCACCCATATACGCCATCCGCCCAACAAAAAAAATATGAAAAGACACGAAAGCATAGTCAGCTTCTCCCGCGAGCATCATTTCGGATTACTCTTCTGCTGGAAATTACGGCAGGGCATTAAGAAACAGGTTGCCCTGCAAAGAATTAAGGTCTATATAAAATACTTCTGGGAACATCATCTGCGGGAACATTTCCGGGAAGAGGAGGAAGTACTCTTTGCCGGCCTGGACGACAAACTATGCCACCAGGCGGTTAATGACCACAGGCACATACAGTCCTTACTGCAGGTTATCATAAAGGACAGCCAGCAGCAGCCCGACCTTATAGGATTGCTGGCCGACAAACTGGATAAACACATCCGTTTTGAAGAAAGGATACTTTTTCCACACCTGGAAAAGGAATTACCCGAAAGCAGGCTCAGGGCAATAGGTGCGCATCTGCTACAGCAGCATCCTGACACACCCGAGGAAGACTATCCCGATACATTCTGGACACCATAGTGCCCTGTATATCCGAGTACAGCATAGGTAGTACACAAAGCATCTAACGCACTACGAAGGATACGGGGTCGCTCCAGGTAGATTTACCATAGGTATTTACGGCCCTTACCTGTACATAGTAGCGCTGTAAGGGTTCCAACTGCTCCAGCAATACACGTTTAGAGGAGGAGGTGGTTAATGGTTCCTCCCAAACGGGGTTGCCCGCGGCGTCCAGTATATGGGTGTAACGGTATTCGTAGAGTAATACGTTGCGCTGGGCGCGGAAGTCGATACGCATCTGGCCGCTTTGCCGGCCGTCGCGCAGGTCTATATGTTGCACCACATCGGGCACCATACCGCTGGTAGGGTATGTACTAAGGATAAAGCCCGAACTCAATAGTATTTGCAGATCGCCATCGGCAATTTTATTGACATAGAAGGCCAGTTGTCTTAGCTGTTCGGCCAGCACTTTGCGGCTGCATTCTTGGCCGCCGTGTCCTGCGGGCTGCCTTTACGCCGCGCTATCGACAGTTTGGTCTGGTAATCGGTCCAGGCC
>JBEBWN010000158.1:0-8457 GCA_040392235.1 Taibaiella helva
CAACTGAATTTCAACATAGTAGTTGTATAAATTTTCCAATTTAATGCAGGGCAAAAACATCGCAAAGCCAGTAAAATGGATTGTACAGCTTGCAGCAGCATAAAGTACATTAGATAGAATTTGCTGACTTTGAACAGCAGCAGGACTTGCTCTCGCATCGAATTATTGGTAACTTATGCTTGATGAGGCTTTCAATAAGTTATTTTACCTGAAATGCATTAGATGAAAAGTACTTTTCCGGATATGGACTGGGTGCATCCCTGATTATCGCAGAAAACAAATCACATTACCTGTTTATTAAATATTAGTTCCGCGAAGCCCTTCCTTTTCCCGAAACGGAAATGAATCTCCCTCTCTTGAAGCCTAAACTTTATACGGCTATGCCGGCTGTAGTATAGCCAGACAAAAAAGCGGGCTTAGCGTAGCCCATGCAGGGCGGAAGCTTTTTTTGTCTTGATGTAGACCGAAGTGGAGAGATCTATCCCAATATTGGGCCAAGCCAAAAAGTGACAGTTCCATTACCGCCCGATCGTTTATCAAGGCATAAGTTTCACATCGAAAACCGCCTGGATGCACAAATCAACCCCAACAGTAATCAAAGCGAAGCCATCCCCCCCCAAAAAAGAGAAACCCTCCCTCTTGAAGACGATACCTCATACGGCTATGCCAGGGTAGTAGTATGAAGTTTAGGCTTCCGGCGGAGGAGTTTTGGACGGCTTCCTCTTCCTTTCCTCCCATCCGTACCTCCCATTGCACCATACGAAGCAATCTGGACTCATCCTGTCTTAGTTTGCGTTCCTATCGTCACAGTAAGCATGAAGCTGTCTCTGTCCCGATGAGCTGTGTATGCCTTTGGTCTTCGGATGGACCGCCCAATGAACGGGTCCATGCCGCCCTTGTGGAGGCATCCCCCGAGGATGATAGAGTGCTTACAGGTACCACGCTGCGGCAAAGGCAACGACCAGCAAGATACCGGATATCGTCCGCTACGCCTTATTTACGTGGCTCCCCAGCAAGCTGCGCCCGGCATTACACCGAATGTGAATATACCGTAGAACAGCGGCAAAGGGCTGCGGCAACGTAAAACACGACACCCTGAAATGCTGATTGCCGGCATCGATACATCTTTCATGTTATTCTATAAGGCCCGCCTGCAGGGCCATCTTTATTAACTCCGGTGTGTTGTGAACTTGAAGCTTTTGATAAATGTTGAGCCGGTTATTTTGAATTGTCCTGTAACTAAGAAAAAGCATGCCAGCTATCTCCTGATTGGTATAACCCTTAGCAATTAATTCCAGGATTTTCTGCTCCCGGTGTGTCAGCTTATCCGATCTCCTCTTTTGCAAACCAGGTTTAATCAGTGATTTGTACAATTGTTCTTTTAATGCCTGTTCTAAAAATTCCTCGCCGGCATGAACAGTCTTAATGGCATTTATCAGGACCCTGAGCGCTGCATTTTTTAATACATATCCGGCACACCCCTGTTGCATCATATCTTTAATGTCAAAAATATTATCTACGCCGCTCAGCACCAGGATTCTGATCGCGGGATATTTAGGTATTATGATGCGTACCAATTCGTTCCCTGTCATGTCGGGGAATTGGATATCCAACAATAAAACATCCGGTTGCTGTTGTTCTAATCCCAGCAATAACGCTGTACCACTAGTATAAGTAGCGGTTATTTCAAAATGTTCCTGCGTCCTGAGCAAATTACTTATACCTTCTACAACAATAGGATGATCATCGGCAATAGCGATCTTAATGTTCATTTCATCCGTCTTTTTCTTCAAAATAACGCAATTTGGCTATAAAAATACCAATAGTTCATTTTTTTATAGCGTTTATTCCATGTTCCTTATTCGAACCACCCGAGCTTGCGAAATATAAGACGTAGATCGAATTTCTGGTTAGCACATGGCTTATTGCTTACAATAAGATGCAACCGGCGCCTATAGTATCACGATCATAAGGTTTTTACTATTTTTTCCGTTTTCAACAGCCTGTTATCCTGATCATAAATGTGCAGAAAATAAATTCCCTCTGCTACATCCTGCAGGGAAAACCGGTTAGTATCGTCTTGGAACTTCAATATTTTGCCCTCAATACTCACCAGGTAGAGTTTTACCGCTATGGGTGCAGTAATATATACCGCAGTGTTAGTGGGATTCGGATATATGCGGACCTTGCCGGCTAAGGACTTGACATAGTCCACACTAACATTAGTTATTTTATACACAGCAGAAGTGGCTTCACAACCTTGGTCGTTGCTGACGATAACCTGGTAGTCCCCATTTTTCGTAACTACATAGGTGGCGCCAGTGGCGCCCGGAATAATCTGCCCGTCCAATAGCCACTGATAACTGGCGTAGGGACTGGTTGTACTTAGCGTAAACTCGTCGACAGTCACCACAGGTGGAGGCAATTCAAATATATTGACAATAAAAGTATCCAGACTAGAATGACAGGCACCCTGATTCAATACCCAATAAGTTCCTGCCGTTGTTACGGTGCGATGCTGGGCGGTAGATCCATTGTCCCATAGATAACCGGAATAATCAGCGGCACCTGCCAATATTATTTCTTTTCCCTCGCAAAGAGCAGTGTCTAATAGCAATTGATGAATTGTATCCGCATACAGGGGGTAAACCACCTCGTTTGCAACAGCATGATTCATTAATTCCCAGCCGCTGGTTCCGGGTAGCGAAACAAGCGCAGAATCATAAGTTACGGCATTCCCAGCTGCATTGGGATTATTGATACAGGCCAGGGAAAGCCCTCCATCCAACCCCAAAATAAAGTATATTTTATCGCCGTACAACCGGAGATAAGTAGGCACTTTGGAAAGGTAAAAACCAAAACCAAAATAGGCCCAGAGGGTATCCAGTATAACTTTACGGGAAGATACAATTGTTGCAGAATCGAAGACGCTAACGTCGTATTGACTTATACCCTGATCGTCCGTTGCCAACCCTGCGGTGTACAATTTGGAATTATCCGGCGAAAAAGCAACTCCATAAGTACTACTCCAACTCAGCGGAATGGCATCAGAAACCTGGCCGGTAGAGGCATTAAATTTACCTACCAGCACCCCGGATGCATTAGGAATAGTGTTAAAAAAACCGTCGGAACTCCCTATTGCTATCCTGGAACGATCGGGCGATACCGCCGAACAACCTGTTTTATAGGCGCTTAATCCCTGGATGGCCGTGCCAGCAGTTGAAGTGACCGGTATGGTGTCCAGGCCGGCAGCGGTGATATGGTAGGCTTTAAACACCGGTTGCGGAGCTTCATGTACCAGAAGCCAAATATCGCAATTGTTGCCCGGGATGGCAATCATAGACTCACTTAACGGAACATTATCCAATACAATGTTCTTCCTTCCGGGTACAACATCACCCAAACCTGCGTTCAACGACATATCCACAATGGAGTAATATAAGGAAGGTTGGTTGCCTTCATGATTCAGAGAGAACAGGTAATATTTTCCAACACTATCAATAACCGGTACTATGCAAGCACCTTGTGTAGTGGTACGAAATGTTCCGTTATCCAAAAGGCTATCGCCGTTAGGCATTACCTGGTTATTACGATCCCAGCACTTATAACCATCTGTATAGAACAGTAATTGCCCTGTTACCGGATCAGCTACAGACGCGCAACCTTCAAACCCCTCGATTTCCGTCTGAATTGCCACCGCATTGCCACTGTTGAAGTTTATACCACTTTTGTAGCCACCAACCCAAATGCTGTTCGCCTTTAGAAAATTTTCCTGACGATTGTAAAAAGCTTGTTGGCTATAGCTGAAAATGCTGCCACATACAAGTAACAGGGCCAGTAATTGCTTTATAGTAAAAAGACTAGTGCGTGATGTAAAGTGCTGCTTCATAATTTTTCCAGATTTTAGATTGATCAACTGATAGTTTTTCCTTCTGCACCTTATTCCAGCCCGTTGCGACAATATACCTTTCTTCAGATACGGTAAAACTGCTGTTTCGCAAAGGAGTACAATTGATAGAAGTTGTACAATATATAGCGCAGACCATTGCCGGAACAATATTAAGCAGGAACATGTTGGAATAATAACCAGTGTCTCTGTTTTATTATTTAATTTTACCATGCAATATTACTTAAGGTACGTTCTAAAGCCAATAGCTAATATACTCTATTCCCAATTAGAGTACATTGTGCATTGGGCCAGCCCTTAAAAAACTAAAGAAGATAAGATGCGAAAAGCGGAAATTTCCCTGATAGTTCTGTTGGTTGCGGGGCTTTATTCCGGATCCTGCCAGCAGCCCCAAAAACCAGGAAGCCTCCGGACAGGAGAGGCTCCCCACTCCCGGAAAGTTGTGGAACTGTCCCTGGTCCGTAGTACGGATACCGCAGATGCCAATCTTCTGCTTCGAACAGCAGCAATTATCAGCTCTACCCAAACAGACAGCGCTATTGCTTTATACCGGGAAGCCTTGCATTTATGTAAAGAACTTCGCTATTTTTCTGCGGCGGCCTGCGCTTATAATAACCTGGCTTGCTGCCATCTTCAAAAAGGAGCTTTTGCAGAAGCTATGACGTATAATAACAAGGGTATAAATTATCTGGAACAGGTAATATCTTCTCCCTTGCTGCGGCACCGGCCTGAAGAACTACGCAAGCTGTACCGCTACCTGGTCGATTTTTATAGCTACACCGACAAACATCAAAAGATTATTGAAACCTATAGACTAGCCCGGCCACTCTTTTACCTGCGGGATTCCCTGCAGTCAGAACAGTTTTTAGGGCTGGCCAATCGTGCAGCCACCGCCTATTTCCGGGCTGGCTATTATGATTCTGCTTCTGCTATTTACACAGCACTACTTTCAGGCTTAAAACCAGCTAATAAATACAATTATAGTACAACAACATTAATCTATATGGGATCTGGTGCAGTAGCCTCAGAACTATATGATTACAATAAGGCTCATTTACTCTTTAAAAAAGCAGCACTTTTAGCAGCAACTTATAATGACACCAACCTCATTGCTACGGCACTGAATAACAGGGCAACGCTTTTCTTTTATCAAAAACAATATCAAAAAGCAAAAGTGCTGGCCTTTCAGGCCTTGGCGCTTTCTATACATCTCCCTGCCCGGCAGCAAATACAAATAAAATACTATAGCGCCTATACGCTTGCGCTTAGCCTGATGGACGAAGAAAAACCAGGAGCGGCATTACCATATAGTACAACTGCTGTGCAACTAGCGGAGAACATGCAGTTGCCGGGAAACAAAATTTCTGCCTATTACCTTCTCGGCACGAACTATGTGCGACTGAAGCAATACAAAAAAGCCGAAAAACACTTACTGCTCAGCACGAAATGGGCAAAGGACAATGGTGCATCGGAAATGCTGGCCAGCGCCTATGGACAGTTAGGAATTACTTATGCCCGTATGCGCAATTTCGAAAAGGCCTATGACTTCAACTTTTCCTATGCGGCACTCCGGGACCGCCTCAGAGGAAAAGAAAATGCAGCCCAGGTAGCGGAGATTAACGCAAGATATGAAATAACAAAAAAAGACAAAGCATTAGCTGAAAAGCAGGTGAAGATTGAGTCTCAGCAAAAAAAACTGTATTTATGGACCGGCGCCTCCTTATTATTCCTGGTTATTTTATTGGCTTTCTTGTGGCGACGGCAACATAGAATGGCCCAGGAAAAGTTCAAGGCAACCTTAGCGGGCGAAGAAAGAGAGCGAAGCCGGATAGCACGGGAGTTGCACGACGGCATAGTAAGCCGCCTATCTGTCATTAAAACCAGTTTCAGCGCCTTGCCCCAATACTACAGAGAGGATGATGAATCCCTGGAATTTCAGGAAATCATCCACCAGCTCGACCAAAGCATTACCGAATTACGTGCCACATCACATAACCTGCTTCCGGAATTCCTTAAGCGGGCCGGGTTGGAGGAAACGCTCCGTATCTATTGCGAAAACATTAGTAAAGGAAGCCGTCTGAAAATAACATTTCAATCGAATGAATTCCCAGCCTTGAATGATGAATTTCAATTGAATATCTACCGAATTATCCAGGAGTTTATCCAGAATATTATCAAACATTCCGGTGCCACGCAAGCATTGATACAATTTGACACAAAGGAAGATACGCTGAGCATTACGATCGATGACAATGGAGCGCATCAAAAAGATCTTAACGGGCTCGCCCCGGCAGGGAACGGCATAGGCCTTCAAAACCTTTGCAACCGTATTCAACTATTGAATGGCTCGATGGAAATAGAACATTTTGATGCCGGCAGCTCGGTATATTTGGAATTCGATCTGAAAAAATCCGGGCAAAAAGGGTAGCATTTGGGATTTAGGCAAATCTAGGCAGCAGCGCGTGTGGCTTTCAACATCCTTTGGAAGGCTCGAAGATAGTGAACAGGCTATACAACATGTCCGTTCTGAGCAGGCTTTCCTGTTAGCTGTTACCTTATTAAGGTAACGTTGCCGCTTTTATAGAAAGCCTTGCCGCATTTATTTAAGCCTTCTATTTCATATACGTATACGCCCAATGGTTGTGGCCGGCCTTTGTATGTCCCATCCCACCCGGCATTTATATCGGTGGTTTCAAATACCTTATTGCCCCAGCGATTATATATGCTGAATTGCTCCAGATGGCTTACATTAGCGCCGGGTATACTCCATACAGCGTTAGCGCCGCGCGGTGCAAATGCGTTGGGTAAATCTATCCATCCACAATGTACCAGTATATCAACCGAATCGACAAGGCTACACCCATGTTCTGTAACTGCGGTTACGGTGTAGCGGGTCCGGACTTCCGACGAGAACCAAGGATCGGCTACACCAGTATTGTTTATGCCCGACGAAGGGAACCAGTTAAAGTAAAAGCAATTTGTTGCCGGTTGCAAGTGGTATTTTTCGCCGCTGATCAGCATAATGGAGTCCGGGAGCGCTATGACGGCCTGAGGCCAAACAGCAACCTTCACCCTATGGCTGTCGCGACAGCCCAGGGTATCCCATATATATACCGTGTATAGTGTAGAGCTTGCAGGGCTTGCCAGGGGCTCAGAAAGAGTGCTGTCATTCAAACCATCAGCCGGCCGCCATAGATAACGCGCACCGCCGTCAGCCCATAAAGTTACACTTCCGGGAGCACAATAGCCGGTATCTGCTATGGCCGATCCAAATCCGCTGGCGACAACCCGAACTGCCACACTGTCGCTTCCCGAACAACCTGAGGGTGTAGTAACCATTAAATGGTACCAGCCACTGCTATCAGCTATTGCCATCGTATTGGGTTGACCCGGATTGGCTACCAAATGGACGGGCCCCCAGCTATACCGGTAGTCGTTACGATAGGGATCTACCTTCGCCTCCAGCACCAATTCCTCACCTGGACAGAGCGTTTGATCAGAACCGATATCGACCCTGGGATATATTTCCACGTCAATGGCAATATGTACCGCAGTGTCCGGGCAACCGGGATAAGTAGCTTTCAACGTATAAGTTTGGGCGTTATACGCCATAATAAAAGGCGTTAAGGCATTGATATCGCCTACTCCATCAGCCGGCGACCAGCGGTAGGTATAACCAGGACTGCCTGTTGCCCGTATCCAAAGGGTGTCCCCCCGGCAAACCGTAGTATCGCCATTCATCAACGACAGCAAACGTGGTGCAACGTCAATATGAATTGTATCTACGCCATCATAACCGCAAATCCTGTTTACGGTGTCGACAACCCATACATAATACACTGAGTTAACATTAGGGTCAACGGTAATCTGCCCACTATCGGGCTCCGAAAGAATACCCTGTAATGGTCCCCAGATAACGCGGGTATGCGGTCCCAGCAGGTCCGGATGAACCGAAAGATTAACCTGGGTTACCGCTGTACAAATTAAAGTATCCTCCAAACGGAATACCTGGGGATGTACTTTGAATACTTCGATCATGTGGTATGATGTATCGGCCCCGTTACAGGAGCTGTCGTTAGTCGCATAAAGTGTCACCCGGTAGCTACCCGCTTTTGTAAAGGTATGTTCGGGATTTGTTTCATGACTAACCGGGCTACCGTCTCCAAAATCCCAAGTATATGTATCAGCACGAACCGAAAGATTACTAAACGATACCTTGTAGGGCGCGCAACCCGTATCTCTTTGGCCGTTCTCCAACACGAAACGCGCCGCGGTGATAGCCGGCTCTAAATCAAATTTAAAACTTACATTATCCACACCGATATTCTTTTTCCGCGGAAAAACAGAATGCGCCGTTACCGGAAAACTATCTGAAGGCGAACAAACCGTTTGATACACTACACCCATGGGATCAAACCGGTGTATGCCATCATGACTATGCCCTTCGCCAAAATAGCTTGCATATTGTATATCCCGAAAATCCGGATCCAAGACACAAAACCAGAAACCGCCTGCCCTGGTTTGATAGGCATCAGCGGTAGTAGGTAAAT
>JBEBWN010000159.1:0-8428 GCA_040392235.1 Taibaiella helva
ATATATGAAATGGATGCTCGAGGATGCTCGTGTCATCATCTCCAAAGTTCCAATACCAAGTACCAAAATGGCTATCGGATGTATTAAGGAAGGACAACGCACTTCCCGCACATACGATAGTATCTGAAGCAAAAGATACTTTATAATTTTCCTCTGCAATAAAAAAATCGTTGCGCACTTCACATCCGCCATGGGTCTTTACATAAACGCTGTATGCCCCCGGAGGCAGATGAAGAAGACTGTCTGCTACAGATAAAGTGTCGTTATGGCTACTGAACCAGATGGATGTATAAGGTGCGGCCGCGCCGCTGACCAGGTATGCTCTCCCGTTGGACAGATCTTTGCAACTGGCCTCTGTTTCCAGAGCCGGCAAGGTAACAGCGTCGACAATAAAGGTATCAACATAATAAGAACAGTTCACCCGGTAATACCTTACCCAGTAGGTACCCGGAGCTGTAATAATCCTGTCCTTTCCTGTTGCCCCATTATCCCATTCATAGGAAAGGAAACCGGAAGGTGCAGCGATAGTAAGGGCATGATAACTTGCTCCTGTTTTGCAAATAGTATCATACAAAACGGATATACGGGAGGGCTGCCCCTCGGCTCTGACCACTTCAGCAGGCAGGCCCAACTGGGCAAATGTACCGCCAAGTAAGGGAATAGCATTTCGCTGATAATCACATGCAGCTCCGGAAGTATTGGGATTATTGATGCGGTGAACAGCAGTATTATTATAGTACGACGCCACATATAAAGTATCGTTGTACGATTTAATCGCACCATACTGCTCATTCCCTCCCGGGGTTACAGCATATTCGGAAGCTATAATAGTATCTATATTCCAGGAACTGATATTGTATTGAAAAAGCTCATTCCGATTCGGAGCGGACAAATAGGATACGGTATAAAGCTTTTTATTATCAGGTGAAAAGCAAACGCTATAACTGCGCCTTCTCTGATTTGTCGGTATGAGCAGACCATCAGACACCCTACCATTGGCCGGGTCAAACCGGGACAGCAAGGCTCCCGTGGCCATACCCAAAGCAATTGCTTTCCTATCCGGTGCAACAGCAAGCGCATTACTGGAATATCCATCCGTTATGGGACCTAAATTGCTGAAAACAGGCTTTCGACTAATACCGTCAGCCGAAATATTCCAGGCCAGAACGCAAAGCGTATCTTTGGGTATGGTAGGATCTATAATAGCCGGGCTCGTAGGCGTGGGGCGTCCCGAAAAACCTGTAGGTACGGCCAGTAACCAAATATCACAATGTTCCCCAAGCACAGCAATCATCGATTCCTTCAGGGCGTAGTTATATAAAGGCACATTTTTTCTTGCCGGATCCACACCTCCTAACCCTCCATCCAAACTCATATCTACTATGGAATAAGTAAGAAAGGGAGGCTGCGCGTCGTCCCTGTACGCTTCAAATTGGGTGTTAACAAACACGTAATATTTCCAGGGGGTGTCGGGGAAAGGCACAATTAACGCTCCCTGGACACTACTGCTACTATACCGCATAGCATAAAGCGTATCCCGCGGATACATGCCGGTTCCGTTTTGCATGGGCTCATGATTCCGGTTCCATATTATGCCATGGCTGCCTAAATAGAAAAGCAGATTTCCTTTATTATCGGCTACAGATGCGCAGGCCTCTATGCTACAGATAGCGGTTCTGACCGGAACAGGCTGTCCACTACTAAAATCTATGCCGGCAGAATCGCCAAACGCCCATACACTATTGGCGGCTATATAATCCTCCCGCTGATTATAATACTGAGCAAGCTCTTCCGATCTCTTCCAGATGACACAAAACTGCTAAAGTCAGTAAAGAAAAAACTTTAAAGACATTCATACTTTCTGGACAATTGAAGACTAAGAAATGAAAGTTTGCTATTATTATTTAACGGATCAGCATAATATCGCCTTTATAATAATACTGTCGTTGTCCTGTTCCACCTCTAAAATACAATTCATAGAAATAGATACCGGCATCGGCAGCCTGCCCCTTATAAGTACCCTCCCAAGCATTATCCAGATCAGCGCTTTGAAAGATACGCTCGCCATAACGGTTATAAATGCTCAAAATATAAGTTGAAGGGCTGCAACCGAATTCTATTACCGGAGCAAAAGCATCATTTATCCCATCACCGTTTGGGGTAAAAGCATTCGGCACCTGTGCCGAACATCTACACGCTTCCCCGATAACCCGTATGCTGTCTGTAACTAAGCAGGGTGGATTGACGAGTCGCACTACATATAGTCCCGTATCATTTATCCTGATGTAAGGATCAGTGCTTCCGGTATTCCAGCGAACCAGGGTTCCTTCCGGCAACCCGGGAAGATCAAAACGAATATCAATAGCATCGCCATTGCAAAATGCAGTATCTCTGAAATCCAATGGCACACCGCCTACGGTAATCGTATCAGTGGTCATACAACCATCTTTCCTTACCTCCACCCAATAGGTACCCGGTTCTGTTACTCTGTACTGCTGCAAGCGGCTACCATCCTGCCAAAGATATGTTGCTTCCAGGTCTGGAATATTTGTTTTAAGCTCCAGGTAAGCATTAGGATGATCGCAGAATAACATTTGCCTATCCTCGCCCAGGCTGACTTTATATGCATAAGAAAAGACTTTAAAAGTATCGGTATGGGTAAGGCAATCCTTTACTCTATACGAAACCCAATACACACCGGGCGCATTTACCACTCTGCTGTTGGATGATGATCCGTCGTCCCACTTATAATTAGAATAATCATCGGAAACCATCAATTCGCGTTCGCCATATGTCAAGCCGCTACTACTGCACAGGCTATCGCTTATTATATTAAACGCGTTATCTATTATAGGATAAACTACCTGGTTGGGCAATCCCCAACCGCCATAAGTTCCTGGCTTTAACGCTATGGCTTTATTCCTGTAGTCGCAAAGGCTATCATATTCATTTGGTTTACGTATTTGGCCCACATAACTTCTACTGTTGGAGTCTGCCGACTGACTTACATAAATAATACCATCATACAGTTTCAAAGAACGCCCCACTCCTACACGATATTCTGAAGCCATCATAGTGGCGGAATCTCCACTGGTAATATCATACTGAAACAACCCGCCTCCGGCTGCATAAAGTTTACGACTATCCGGCGAGAAACAGGTACTATAGCCGGCCAATATATTAGGCAGAAAAATTCCATTAGTAAAGACAGCATTTGCAGGATGGAAATCATACAGTAATGTACCATTAGGAAACCCCATAGCAATTTTCCTTCTGTCCGGCGACACAGATAAATATTTACCATTCATATCCGGAGCGCTTTTGGTAATCGCATGATACTGGGGCTGCATACCTATCCCCTTTTCGGTTATGTGCCACACAACAAATGCCTGTTGCATTTTAATGGGAAGGTTGGGGTCTGAAGGTACCATCCTGGTATTGGTCTTGGGTGCAGAAGCAGCTATTATCCAAATGTCGCAATTTTCGCCAGGCACGGCTATAAGCGCTTCATGAAGAGCATATTTGTAAAGGGGTATATTTTTACGTCCTGCTTCGACGCCTCCCAAACCATTATCCAGCTTCATATCTACAACGGAGTAGGTGAGGTAAGGCGCCGGCAAAGCATAACCGCCGAATACAAACCCTTCATATTGCAGACTGGAAAAGACATAATATTTCCAAGGCGTATCTATTACCGGAACAATTAAAAAACCTTGGGTATTACTTGTATTGTTCTCAACGTCATGGTAAGGCAACAACCCATTACTATTAAACATAGTATCGTAATTCCTATTGAAAATAATACCACCATCTCCCATAAAAAACAGCAGATTCCCATCCTTGTCTGCAACGGAAGCAGTTCCTTCGCCGGAGTTTACCGCAGTACGTATAGCCTCCGGCGTTCCCTTATTAAAATTCAAACCTGCTTCATTTCCAAACGCCCAGACACTGTTCGCTTTTAGAAAATTTTCCTGGAGATTATACTCCTGGCCATATACCGCAATATATCCGGCTTGAAGCGATATCAATACTATACAAACAACACACCGAAACATAAAAACATTTTTATATTAAAAACAATAGCGGTAATATTCTTCAGAATACGTTTCCATAGCATCACAGCACATCAATTGCCCCTTTTTACTCTTTTATCAGCTTAAGCCTTACTCCGGATGCCTCTTCGTTGATATCAACGAAGTAAATTCCGTTCGTCAGATTCGTCAGATTTAAGTAAAAAACGTTACCATATACGTTGTTGTGTTGCTGCAATGTCTGGCCCAATATATTATACAAGCGGATGCGGGCCTTTTCCAAAGGCCTGCCAGACTGTACCCTTATTTCATCTGCCGCCGGATTAGGATAAAGTTTTACCAGGTTACTCCGGCCAATTGCAGGAACACCGGTTGTCAGCGCTACATATATACAGGCTGAAGTATCACTACAGCCATTTGCCGCAACAACCACAGCATAATTTCCCGTTTGTTCCGGTTCAAAATTTCTTTCAACAGCTCCGGGTATGAGCTGCCTCCCAGCATCACAGTTCAGCCATTGATATGCATCAGCCTCAGTAGCCATCAGCGTTTCATCTACCAGTACAGCAGAAGCTGTGGGGCTGTTATTGACCGTCAGGTGTAGTGAAAGCACACTGTCGCAACCTGCAGAATTGATTAATCTGGCCTCATAATTGCCCGAAACCCTGTACACCAGGGTATCATTCAGCATTAAGCTGTCACAAACCGTCAGCTCCAGTGTACTTTCGTTTTTCCCGATTGTTATCTCGTACACGGCTATACTGTCGCAACCCTGAGCATTGGTAAATGTCTGCGTATACCTTCCGGTACTGTCATAGATAATACCATTCACCTTTACGGCATTACAATCAGACAGTGATATTACCGCGCTGGTGCTGTCTTTAATAGTGAGCCGGATTGTCATTATGCTGTCACAGCCATCCACACTTCTAAATGTATCGGCATAAGTTCCGCTATTAACATAATTTTTCCCATTAAATAAATAACTATAGCACACTGCCGTATCCTGGCTATTCCTGTATATGGTATCCAAAACAGTTAAGTGCAATACCGTAATACTATCGCAGTTGGTTGAGGAAACAAAAGTGTCCATATAATAGGTACCCGTCTTATCATAGGTAGTACCATTGAACACATAACTGCCACAAACCGATTTCCTGATATCGGTGAACGCTTCGCAACTTTGCCTCAATTTCACAATATACCCGTCGGAAGTACCCCATGAAGTTAACTGGCCGGCTCCCGAACCGGGATTAAAATCTGCCGTTTCCCGGAAACTCCCTGCCACAAAAACGTCCGTTCTTTTATCAAGAGTGATGGCTCGTCCCTCATCAGCCTCATAAGCATTTGAGCCCATCCGCTTTGCCCAAACATAATTTCCCCCGGCATCATACTTCGCTACAAACGCATTGATACCACCCGCCGAAGTCAGGGTTTGGTTGTTTAGGCCGGGATCAAAATCTATTGAATTACTAAAACCACCCGTCACATAAACATTGCCCTGATTATCCGCAGTTAAAGCATACCCCATATCATCACCGCTGCTCCCCAATGCATTTGCCCATATATATTTACCGGAAGTATCAAACTTTGCTATATAAATATCCTTTCCGCCCACCGGGGTTAGCGCCCCACCGATACCTCCGGGGTTAAAATTCACAGTATTCGCCATAAAGGACCCGGTGATGAACACATTCCCGCTGGCATCCAAAGTAATCCCCGAACCTGTTTCAACGGAATTCCGGTCACTTCCGCCTATATTTTTCGACCAAACGTATTTACCGGATGCATCGTACTTGGCTAAAAAAATATCGGCCAATCCACCGGCGGTTTTGATTAAGGGAGCGGCAATACCCTCGGGGTCAAAATTGGCAGTAGTCGAGCGAAATTCGCCGGTGACATATACATTACCTGCTATATCCGAAACAATTCCGTATCCATAATCCAAAGCACTACCGCCCATTATTTTCGCCCATAAGTAATTACCGGACTGATCATATTTCGCTACAAAAGTATTATAATTGGAAGAAGCCGCCGGAGTAATCGTAGCTCCGGTATCGCCCACGCTGAAGTCTACTGAAGAGGAAGACATTGCATGACCCGTAATGTAAATATTATTTTTCCCATCTATGGATATACCCGTACCCTGCACCACACCAGAGGCGCCACCGCTTATATGCTTTGCCCATACATAGTTCCCATCCGGATCATACTTAACCAGATAAGCATCATGCGTTCCCTTCTTCGTAAGCGTATCCATTGTTTGGGGGGAATCAAAAAACAAAGTTGCCGAAGCAAAGTATCCAACAACATAAATATTTTTATCGGCATCCACGGCAACCCCGGAGCCAAAATTCTGCCCGCTGCCCATAAAACCTCTTGCCCATATAAAGTTACCGGACACATCATATTTTGTCAAAAAAGCCACTCTTCCAAAGATAAAAAGACCTTGAAGTGAGTCGCCCATAATATCGCCCTTCGAGTGGAAATATGCAGAAAAGGAGCCAAAATCACCCGTAGCGTAGACATTACCAGCACCGTCCTGCGCCAGTCCCCTTGGGTTATCAGACGCGTCGCCGGCAATATGAGCCACCCAGTCGAAATTGCCCTGCGCGCTCAATGTCATGGCATTGACCAGGAAAACGATAAATAAAGCGAATGATAACTTACTAATGCTAACAACTTTCATCATTTTATGCCATATCAGACCGGACGGAAAATAACGATATTGTGTTTTACTAGTGTCATTATTGCTCCTGTTCGACCCCATGTATAGGTTGTCCATTTTTTTTAAAAATTTTTCCGGTTAAAAAGAATTGCCAACAAACTGAAACGTGCCGCCTGGCATGAAGAAAAAAAGCGAACCCGCAACTCCACAAAATTACCTGTTGTATCTATAGAAAAACACTAAGTAAACTTAGAAATTTGAAACGATGTAGAACCGGATTCTGAAAAAACTTTACTTTTGAATAGATGTAATTGTTATGATGTCATTTCCACATGATATAATATGCAGGGTACAAAAACCGAAGCGTCTTTTTCCTACCTGTTTATTGGTTATTTTTTTCTGTTATTTTCTATGCAGCCCCCATGCAAGTCCTTGCCAGGAGTTACCCTACCGTATATTTAATAGTAATACCTCCTCTACGCTTAAACAAGAGCTAAAAAGAATATTCGACCAGGTAGAAGAAAAGCACCAGGATAGTGCCATACAACTTTACAAAGCATTACTGAATAACAGGGCAAACCAGCCCAACAAAGAAGAGTCCATTCAGATTCTATCCCGGTTAGGGGTACTGTCTTCTTACCAGGGCGCTTATAGTCGCGCCATTCGCTACTATCAGAAAGCGCTCTCACTTTGCGACATCAAAGGCCCATGCAACAGGATCATTGATATCTATAACGACATTGGGCATGCCTATTTTGCCATGGGCTTGTATAAAGAAGCAGCAGATCAGTATATTAATGCCGTTGGATATGCAAAGCGATGCAAGGACACCAAAACACCTCCTGCGTACATGTACAACAACCTGGGCGCTGTAATGACCTCTATTCACCAATTCGAACAGGCGCTATACTATTTCCGGCAGGCTATTGAATATGGCCTTAAGAAGCAGGACACATTACTTGTAGCCAATAGTCTAAATAATATTGGTTCTGTATTTGTTGAAATGGGACAAATTGACAGTGGCCGGAAATACCTGGATTCTTCCATTATTATTAAAAGGACAATCGTTACCCCCAAAGACCTTTATGTTTCCCTATTGAATATAAGCCTTATTTACCTGCTATCGGGTTGGCCCGATAGCGCCCTGACCCACCTGCAGGAAACTCAAAAAATAGCAAAAAAACATGCCATACACCACAGGTTAAAATATGAATCTCTTTTAATGGAAGGCAAAGCCTTTCTCGATAAAAAAGAATACGACAAGGCAGCGCAAAAATTCGCCCTGATCTGGGAAAACAGGAATGACTTACCCCCTCAGAATCTGAAACAATTGTTTAAATACAGAGCCGACCTTTACCAGGCAAAAGGCAGGTACAGAGAAGCCAATGAATTACTGAATAATTTTATTGGTTTGAAGGACAGCCTTTCCGGAAAAGAGGTGGCATTAAAAGTTTCCGAACTGGAAACACATTATCGCAGTGCGGAAAAAGACAAAGAAATAGCCCAAGGCAAGTTGAACATCAGCGAAAAAGACAGACAACTGGCGCAACAAAGATTATGGATGCTGATTGTTATAACAACAACAATCATACTTATCATGACCGGTACCTGGCGTTATTATTCCAAAAAAAGGAAGCTAAAAAACCAACAGGAAATAGAGCGGCTGAAAGGTATTATAGAAGGAGAAGAAAAGGAAAGGGGGCGATTAGCCTACGAATTGCATGATGGT
>JBEBWN010000160.1:0-8425 GCA_040392235.1 Taibaiella helva
ACCATTCGCTAAAAGGGCGAATAACATACCTCGCCGCTTAACGATATTCTCATTAAATTACTCTACTTCTTTTTAATTATTTCTACCATGGCTAATCCCAATGTGGTAAAACTCTCCATACCTAAAGCCAACAGCGACACTAAAGCCAAACAAACAGTGGTGGTTTCAATCGACGCCAAGCAGCAATTTTTTGTGGGTACCCGCTCTGTTCAGGCCGAAACTTTGCAAAATGTGCTGGCAGAAACAATACAAAAATCGCAGGATGCAGAACCTACTGTCGTTATAAACGCCGACAAACTGGCCACTGCCGATAATATTGTAGCAGTAATGCGTGCGGCCCAGGCATTAAAAATCAAAACCGTACTGGCTGTAGAAAAAGAATAAACCATGCCTGTCCGGCTATTTCCGGAATAAATACCGTTCTTCTATAATCTCTTTATGATGTTGAAGGTGTCCTGCTACAATAAAAAGCAAGGCCCTTACACTAATATTGTAGCCTGAAGCAGTACCCCTGTACAGAAGCTGATCTTCACCCAGCGATCGGAACAGGAAAAGATTGCTCTTCCTTAAACAGTAAAACTCCTCGGCAAGGCTGTCCATACTTCTTTGTGCGAAACCGGCTTCCCGTACATAATTGTTTTCTTCGAATCCCGGCAAGGGCGTTTCATCTTTGCGTCCAATACGCAAAACCCGGTACGCCATAATTCTTTCGGTATCCAGTACATGCCCCACAACCTCCTTTAAAGTCCATTTTCCGGGCGCGTACGCAAATTCAGCCTTATTTAAAGGGACATGCCGGATAAAATCGGGAAATGATTCCTCTTGCTCCCGCAGCACCGACCACACGTTATCGGACACTCTGGCAATATAATTCTGGTAATAGGGAGCATATTCGTCTACTTTAGGGCGCATATTCTTTCATTTTTCACAAAAATAGTCTTTTATCTTCCCTGAGGCCACAGGAAAAAATGTCTGCTTTTAACGATAATTAACCAGATATTGCCTCGCAATCCCGGATAGTATAAAGGAATGCTAATCGTATTTTACTATTTTTGCGAGCATTAAAAAAGATTTTTACGAGTCATGAACTTTCAAAAAGTCAATAACATTACGGGCTGGTTTACTTTTGCCATCGCCTATGCGACATACCTGCTTACCATGGAAGCTACTGCCAGCTTATGGGATTGCGGTGAATTTCTGTCTACTGCCTACAAACTGGAAGTAGGCCACTCGCCGGGTGCGCCACTGTTCATGATGCTCGGAAGATTATTCGGAGCTGTGGCCCCCACTCCTGATAAAGTAGCTCTTTTTATCAACTCGATGAGTGCTTTAGTCAGTGCGCTGACCATTTTATTCCTCTTTTGGACCATTACACATTTCGCACGAAAAATTGTGATGTCAGCCGAAACAGAAATGAAACAAGGGCAACTAATCGGCATCATGGGTGCCGGCCTGGTGGGTGCCCTGGCTTACACTTTTTCAGATACCTTCTGGTTTTCCGCAGTCGAAGGCGAAGTATATGCCATGTCGTCCTTCTTTACGGCTATTGTATTCTGGGCCGTGCTCAAATGGGAACATGTTTCCGACCGGCCGTATGCCGATCGCTGGCTGATCCTTATTTTTTACCTTATGGGCTTGTCTATAGGGGTGCACTTACTAAACCTGCTTACCATACCCGCTATTGTAATGGTGTACTATTTCAAGCGCTACCAGGTAACCAGGACCGGCGGGCTCATTGCCTTCGCTATAGGTTGTGCCGTTTTAGGCTTTGTACAATTCGGCGTAATACAATACCTCCCCATTTTTGCGTCCAAATTTGAGCTCTTATTTGTAAACAGCTTTGGCCTGCCGCTAAACTCAGGCGCTATCTTCTTTCTCGTTCTGGTATGCGGCATTTTAGCCTGGCTCATAATATGGGCCAAAAAGAAAGGAAAATACCTTTTGCACCTGGGCACCCTTTGCGTGGCTTTCGTTATTATAGGGTACTCCAGTTATATCAGTATTATCCTCAGATCACAAGCCGATGTACCTATTGATATGGGTAACCCGGATAATGTAATGACATTGATCCCCTATCTCCAAAGAGATCAGTACGGATCGCAACCGATTGTTTTCGGTCCCGACTATACCTCACGTGTCATCGCAATTGAAGACGGCCGTTCGATTTATGCTGCTGTAGAAAAGGACGGAAAATATCGCTACGAGCTTGTCGACAACAAACCGATCTATAAATTCGATCATGAAAGATTCTTCCCGCGCATACACGATTTCAACGACGCAAACCATGTGCGGTTTTACCGTTCTTACCTGGGCCTTTCGGAAATGGACGAACCTTCCGGTTTTGACAATATGAAGTTTTTCTGGGGCTACCAGGTAAACTGGATGTATTGGCGCTACCTGATGTGGAATTTTGCCGGTCGGCAGAACGATATGCAGGGACAGGGCGAAGCACACAGTGGCAACTGGATTTCAGGAATCAAACCTTTAGATAAACTTATGGGCAAAGGTGATATAGATGCTTTGCCCCAATCTATAAAAAACAACAAGGCCCGCAACCAGCTCTATTTATTGCCTTTTGCATTGGGAATTATCGGTATTGCATTCCAATATAAAAAGGATAAACAAGACACCATTATTGTTACCCTGCTCTTCTTCTTTACCGGAGCCGCTATCGTTCTTTATCTCAACAACACGCCTATGCAGCCCCGCGAGCGCGATTATGCCTATGCTGGGTCTACTTATGCCTTTGCCATTTGGATAGGACTAGGCGTTCTGATGGTATGCGACTGGTTTGGTAAATTTTTAAAAGGCAGCGGAGCGCCTGTAGCCGCTACCGCGATATGCCTGCTAGCCGTCCCGGTTTTGATGGCTGCTGTTGAATGGGACGACCACGACCGCTCGGAAAAAACGATAGCACGCGATCATGCCTACAACATGTTATCCTCCTGCGATAGTAATGCCATTCTACTCACTTATGGCGATAATGATACTTATCCGCTGTGGTATCTGCAGGAGATCGAAGGTTTCCGGAAAGATGTACGCATTATCAACTTCAACCTGTTGGGTACAGACTGGCAAAACGAGCAACTCAATTTCAAGGTCAACGATGCAGCCGCTCTTCCGGTGATATGGAAACCCGAGCACTACAGGGGGGGCAAATTGAATTATATTAATTACATGGAAGATCCCCGTGTTCCCAAAGACCGTTACTTCAGCCTGGAGGAGATCATTAATTTCCTCATTTCTCCTGAAAATACGATCGACAGGGGAGGCAAGCAATACAACTACCTGCCCACACGCAATCTACTCATCCCTATTAACAAAGATGCTGTTATTAAAAGCGGTTTGGTCAAACAAAGTGATTCCGCATCCATTCCCGGCGAAATACGCTTCCAGTTTAAAGGCAATGCAGCGAGCCGGGCTGACCTGGCCTTAATGAATATCATTGCCGGACAGGCAAAAACAGGATGGACCAGGCCGATTTATATGACTTCGGGCACACCTAATTTGGGCCTGGACGCCTATTTCAGGTCTGAGGGCCCCTTGCGCAAACTGGTACCGGCTAATGCTGCTCCCGGCGTTCCCGGCATAACGCCTTATACGGACCTGGATAAGAACCTGGAGTTGTTTACGCGTACATTCACTTATGGCCGTGCAGATAAGGACCATATCTATTATGATGAGAAGAACAGGCTTATTTTCCTGATTTACAGGCAAAATACGGCCTAACTGGCATTCAACCTTATTGCAGCCAACCGTAAAGCCGATGCCATCAGAGTCATGGATCACTTTATGGAAAAAGTTTCCGAAACCAGTTTATCATATGATATATTGATGTACGATCGCAGTATCATTGCCATAATAGATGGATACTACAAGGCAGGTGCACCCGAAAAAGCACGCCGTTATGCCGAAAAAGTCGTTACCGGTATTAACGCCGAGATAAAGTACTATAACACGCTGAATGAAAACAATAAGGGCGGTATGAACTATACCATTGCTCAACAGAATCTTGCATCTCTTAATTTTTTGGTAAATATTGCGACACAGGCAGGCGATAATGCCTCGTCACAGAAATGGTCCCAAAATTTACAGGCCATCGCACCTGCAATAGCAGAGCAAAATCAAGGTATGTAAACCAACGCAAAAGAGGTTGAACCTGCAGCGCCACCTTTCCAGAAGGTGGCGCTGTTATTTTTAGGCTTTCCCTCGTCTGAATGTATAAACTTTATTATAAATCCCTATTTTTGTGCTGGTTCGCCGTACCCTACCCTTACAACAAGGAATAGCTGCGAATAACGCAACCTGTAATAGTACAATTACTCGTGTATATTACAGGTATTGTTTCATTAATTAAAACCTAAATGGATACAGACCCCTTACTGCTCTTACTACAAATCCCCGGCGCGCAGGCCGTGCACGCAAACGAACCGGTTTCGGTATTAATGCTCCTGTTAACCATATCCCTGGTTTTTCTGAATGGATTCTTTGTTGCTGCCGAATTTGCTATTGTAAAAGTTCGTTCTTCCCAGATAGAAGTGCAAACCGGCCGGAATAAAAGAATTGCAGGAGCTGCAAAATCCATTGTAAATAACCTCGATAGTTATCTGGCTGCCACACAGTTAGGAATAACCCTGGCCAGTTTAGGCCTCGGTTGGGTTGGCGAAGAAGTTATGACGCAGATCATTATGAAAACCTTTGATCTGCTGGGCCTGAATATTGCGCAGGCCACTGCCCAAAAAGCTTCAATACCCATAGCCTTCGGCATCATCACCATACTCCATATCGTATTCGGAGAACTAGCCCCCAAATCTCTGGCTATTCGCTTTCCTACCCGCACTACTTTTACTATAGCATGGCCGTTGAAAATATTTTACTTCATTTTCAGGCCAGTGATCTGGTTAATGAACGGACTGGCCAACCTCATCCTGAATGCGATCGGCATCAAACCCCTGCATGGGTCGGAAATCCACTCGGAAGAAGAGCTAAAAATGATCATTTCTGAAAGCCATGAGGGAGGAGCCATCGAAGAAACAGAACGGGCGTTGATTCAGAATGTGTTTGAGTTCGATGACAGAAGAGTTAGTAATATCCAGACGCTCAAAAAAAACTTGTCCGCAATCGATATCCATTCAACTGTAAAAGAGGCTACCGACTACTTCGTACAGGAAGGTTATTCCAGGTACCCGGTATATGCCGAATCGATAGATAATATAAAAGGCATCTTATATACAAAAGATTTGATGCGGAACCTGTACAACAAGCCCGAAGAAAAAACCATCGAAAGCCTGATACGGAAAGCACATTTTATATCGGAGAGTGCAAAAATTAAAAATGTCCTTAAGGAATTCCAGAAAAAGCATCTGCAAATGGCGATCGTAACCAACGAAATTGGCGAACTGACCGGCATTGTAACCATGGAAGATATACTGGAAGAGCTGGTGGGAGAAATCCAGGATGAATACGACAACGAAAAACCTATCGTGGAGGTAACAGGAGAGAATACCTATCTGGTTAATGCGCACTATACCCTTTCTGACATCAATAAATTAATCCCTTTCAAACTGGAAGAAGGAGAACATTTTGAAACATTGGCTGGTTTAATATCCGAACTGAATGACGACAGGGAACTCAGGGAAGGCGACCGGATCGTGATTGATAAATATGATGCGGTGATCGTAAAAATGTACCGTAATTCCGTAGAAACTGTCCAACTCCGGGTAAAAGACGAATTCAGAGAAGCCTGATAACTGCAGATTGCATGGCGATTTCGCCGGATTAGTTTAATTTTGCGTTCTCCGGCCAGCGTCCAGAACGAAGCTTCAGCCTCCACTCGGCAAAGCCGCTAAAGACGGGGGCAAACAAAAACAGAATAACATTGAGATACAGTACAAACGCAGAAATAGAGATACAAAGGCATAGTGCGCTAATGGTGGGCCAAACCCTTGCAGAAGTAGCCAAAATATTAAAACCAGGTGTAAAAACCATCGACATCGATAAGCTGGCAGAGACCTTTATACGGGATAATGGCGGCACACCTTCCTTTAAAAATTACGGAGATCCCCGGAATCCCTTCCCCTACTCCCTTTGTATTTCCGTAAACGAAGTAGTGGTGCACGGTTTTCCCGGTGAATACGAATTGAAAGAAGGCGATATCATTTCCGTTGATTGCGGATTCTATAAAAACGGATTTCATGGCGACCATGCCTACACCTTCATTATCGGGAAGGTACAACAGGAAATACTAGATCTTGTACGGGTTACTAAGGAGTCGCTCTACCTGGGCATACAACAAGCGGTAACCGGCAACAGGACAGGCGATATAGCATTTGCTATCGAAAACCATACTTTCCGGAAACATGGCTACGGCGTTGTCCGCGAACTGGTAGGACATGGTGTAGGCCGCAATATGCACGAAGACCCTTCCGTACCTAACTATGGCCACAGGGGATCCGGCAAAAGACTACAGGACAATATGGTATTGGCTATTGAACCTATGATCAATATGGGATCCAGGAGAGTATATACTGCCGATGATGGCTGGACCATTGTAACAGAAGATGGCAAACCTTCCGTACATTTTGAGCATAATGTACGTGTACAGAAAGGAAAGCCCGATCTGCTATCTGACTATGGCCCCATCGAAATAGCCGAAAAGGCCAACAGCAATCTCAATTCCGGCTACTACACATTACCTTAATCTAAACATCTCCCAATAGAGAACGCCAATATTTTATTGGCGTTTTTCTTTACAGCTTGTTTTTTTACTTTCTTTGCAAGCAAATATTGTACGAATGACAGCTTTCGAAATTAGAGGGGGAAATAAACTAAAAGGCTCTATCCAACCACAGGGCGCTAAGAATGAAGCTTTGCAGATCTTATGCGCCGTATTACTCACATCCGAAAAAGTGACCATTACAAATGTTCCGGACATCCTGGACGTTAATATGCTGATAGAATTACTTGCAGACCTGGGCGTATCAGTCGAGAAGCCTGCACCCGGCGAGTTTGTGCTTCAGGCTAAGGAAATTGATATTGAGTTTCTCAAGTCTGAGCGGTACAAGAAGAAATCAGGGAAACTGCGGGGCGCCGTTATGCTGGCCGGCCCATTGCTGGCGCGCTACGGGCACACCTATCTGCCACAACCGGGGGGCGATAAGATTGGTCGCCGTCGCCTGGATACCCATATAAGGGGATTTGAAAAAATGGGTGTTGATTTCCTGTACAATGAAGACCATAAAGAATTCACGCTGTCCACCAATAAGCTGAAAGGCACCTACCTGCTTCTGGAAGAACCTTCTGTAACCGGAACTGCCAACATACTGATGGCTGCTGTGTTGGCTGAAGGTACTACCACCATCTACAACGCTGCTTGTGAACCGTATATTCAGCAATTATGCAAAATGTTGAATAAAATGGGCGCGCGCATTAGCGGCATCGGTTCCAATCTTCTGCAAATTGAGGGCGTCAGTTCGCTAAAAGGTTGCGAGCACCGGCTATTGGCAGATATGATAGAAACAGGTTCCTTTATTGCGTTGGCGGCTATGACGCAAAGCGAGTTAACCATTAAAAACGCAGATCCCGGCGATCTGGGTCTGATGTTGGAAACATTCAAACGCTTTGGCGTCCAATTCAGGCTTGAAGGGGAAGATATTTTCATACCCGAACAGGAGCATTACCGGATACAAACCTTTATTGACGGATCCATATTAACGGTATACGATCATCCCTGGCCCGGAGTATCCCCCGATCTGCTCAGCGTACTTCTGGTAATGGCTATACAGGCGAAAGGTAATGTGCTCGTTCATCAAAAAATGTTCGAAAGCAGGCTATTCTTTGTAGATAAATTAATTGAAATGGGCGCCCAGATCGTATTGTGTGATCCTCATAGGGCTGTAGTTATGGGACTGAACCGGCAGGCTTTCCTGCGTGGCATAAGAATGTCCTCGCCCGATATAAGGGCCGGTGTAGCCCTGTTGATTGCTGCATTATCAGCAGAAGGGAAAAGCGTTATCGAAAATATAGACCAGATCGACCGTGGTTATCAAAATATAGACAAACGGTTAACTGCTTTAGGCGCCGATATCGTAAGAATATAACGCCGGTTACCCGGTTGAAACCCTTTGATCAGGAATAAATAATAGCATCTGTTACTAGCTTTGTAATTTTTTTGCATTTGCATGGTTATTCGGAATAAGCCCATACCTTTGTTTCCGGTCCTTTTATTAAAGTGCCTTGTATTAAAGAAAATGATCGCTCAACTACATACCGTTTATAATATTGCCACATCGAAGAAGATGTGCTGTTCCCTGGTTATTGCAACCAGGCATAAACGTATCGGTCTATAGATAAAATAACAAACATTATATCAAAAGCCCCCGGTACGCACCATCCGGGGGCTTTTTTTATACAACAATACAAATCA
>JBEBWN010000161.1:0-8420 GCA_040392235.1 Taibaiella helva
CAAGACAAAAAAATGCTTCCGCGCCGCAGAGGCTAAGCTAAGCCCGCTTTTTTGTCGGGCTATGCTACTGCCGGCGTAGCCGCATAGGGCATATGCTTCAAGAAGGGGGGATTCTTTATAATATAATATCGCTTTTTATCGGACTGTCTTTTCCCAGCATTTCGCCGGCTGATTCCTCCGTTTATTTCTCGGGTGTTACCGAGCAATGCTTTCCAGCCGCTCCCATAGCGTTCTATCTTGTTCCCAGTTTTTTACGGCGCGTTCGTAACTAGATTGGGTTTTTATGAGCCTTAAGGTATGCGGCGAACCTTTTTTTATTGTATATGTTTGCAGATCAACATCTTCGGCATTAAGGGCGTTGACAATTATATCGCGTTCCTGTTGTGCCCTTTTATAATCCAACACCTGTTCTATGGGCGATTCCATAAAAGCCCTCAACTCTTGCCATACCTTTTTGTTACGGTCTGTATCGGGTAGCGCTCTTTGCCAGTCGGTTGGTGGTTGCGGTTTGTTGTTTACCCGCTCCAGGAGGTACTGCCGGCAAAATAACAGCAAATGCGTATGTAATATGGATTTTGCTTTTGAGGACAGCAGTTGCGGCACGAGTATTTTATGGAAGTAATGCCAATTTATATTTTCCACAAGGGATTGGCACAGTGTAATAGACCAATCTTTACCCGGTAACAGATCTTTTTCAATCTCAAACAAACTTGCCAGTACCCTGGCCGGTAGCTGGATATCTGATAGCTGGCTTAACCTTTTTATATATTCCGGAACTTGGGCGATGTATTGCAAGGCAATGGCGTTCGTTGCTGAGCGGGAAGCCATAGTAAGCAGGACAGCAGGGAGGCCGTTTAAAACGGCGTTGTCAGGGTTTTGAAATAATCTGTCCAACACCAGGGTATTACTTTTTTCAGATTGCGATTCCCATATGTTTTGCCAGTGCCTACTGTCTACTTTTTCGAAAAGGAAATGTAGTTCCTCCTTCTTACAATTAAGGAGGAATGTTGTATCGTTTTGATTTATAAGCCAACTGGTTACACAATTCAGGTCTATTATTTTTTCTTTATTGTAAGGTGTGCTGAACATCGAGTACACAATGGTGTGGACGGAGGCTTTCTCCTGTTCGTTGATCTGTTTATTGTGATTAAAGTAATCAATCCAATCTAGTTGTATTTTGATATCCTGCTGGAGTAATAATTGAGCATTATGATCTGGCGACCATATCATCACGGCGCCATAATGATACCAATGCATTAGGTCAGGGCCGTAATTACCCATATAGCCACTGGATTCTTTAATAATAGGTTCGTTTTCCGCTAAGGTAAAGGTAGCGATGAGATTCTTTTCTTCAAACGGGACGTGGCTAAGTGATGGCAGGTCATTGTCCAGCCAATGCTCGATATATAGATTCTCATCAAAAACTTCGTCCATAATGGAATCATCTTCTATTTCGAAATCATACGCGCTGTGTCCTGGCGTTCCTAATTTATAGGAGGTTACAAGGCATAATTTGGCATAGAAACCCAATTTGTGTGCGGCAGCCAATAGGGCATCAGCTCGATAACGATCATTGAGTTTTAGCGTTTCATAGGAATAGTTCTCCGGGGTATATTGGTGCCCCAGCAAGATAATGTAGGGTTGTTCGGTCGTATGAGTTTGGAAAATACCGGCCAGTGTTCCGGATATGGCGTTAAGGGAATGGGGCGGTATGGCCTTAGCGGCTTTTTGCTGTATAAGGTTGTATACAAGGCATACCCTATGACCGGCAGTCAGCGGCTTTACTTCATGATCACAATCTGCATAAAAAGCAGTATAGTTAATAGAGAAGACACTTTCCGGCCCGGAAAAATCAGCTGTAACTTTTTCACCATCGAAGTAGATTAGCAGTTCGCCACCCTCGTAATGAGAAGGAAGACCTATGACCAGAGATCCGAACATGCCTTTCTCTTTTTCTGAATCTTTGTGCGGGAGGAAGAAGTCACCTTCCTCATAAATTAGTAATTTGTAAAGATGTGCGTCTATGGCATAATTATTCAGGCCCAGGCTTTTCTTAACTTCTTCTACCGCTTTATGCAGAAATCTTACCCATTCGGGATTATGGAAATGGAGTTTGTCCGCATCGATTTCCCATGCACTACGTACATTGCTATCCACTATTGTTTCCCTGCCTTTGCCGAAAGCAGCCTTCCGTGCTACTCCGATCAATGCCTTAGCCTGTTGTTCACCGATAGGGAAGGACACTTCTCCGGCGCCGTCTACCGATAGACCGGGCAGTAAGAAGCTTGCAGTGTGCGTACTGGCAAATTTGCCGCTTCCCGTTATTTCCTGCAGACATTTGCGTACAGCTTGTTGAAGTATGTCCATCAATTTGAAGTTATATGCGCAAAACTAGGAAAAACGAATGCGATTGGCCGGCTACGAGAGAAATTTTTTGTCAGGGACAAGTGCTCTACTCTTGGTTAGCGTATTAGCTATTCGCAGTATTGCTGGTCCTGGCCGGGTATAGGGGGCGCTCTCCCGCTAAAGCTATATTATTATGTGGTTGCCGGAGACCATTATATAGTACTCTACAGGGCTGAGCCGCTTGCAGGATGTTGCTTTTATTTTAATGCAGCAATTGGAGTGTGCGTTGTTAAAGGTTCAGGGCAAGGTCTATTGCGGATCTGGACTGCTGATTGTAATCCGCTCTGGCACTACTCTGAAAGATAAGGCCGGCCCAGGAATGGGCCGGCCGGTAAAGGGATAAGTATTGATGCCTGATTATATCTATATACCCCTTTCCTACACTTATGGTTTCTTTGCAGCGGTATTGCGCCGTGTTTATTTTTTAATCACTTTTATGGTTTTGTTCCGGGAACCGTGAAGGTCTTGGATATGAAGCAGATAAATGCCGGTATGCAGATCGCCGACCGGTACGTTGCGACTGTTCTTTATTGTGCGGATATTACGGCCGGTAAGGTCGGTCAGTACAATGTCGATGCCAACCGGCGATTCGATGTATAGCAGGTCTTTTACAGGATTAGGATAAACCCGGATGGCGGTCGCAAGGGGATCGTACCCTTCTAATCCTACATTTTTAACAACGTAGACATCAGAAGTATCTGTACAACCGTTTTCGTCGGTAACAATTACCTGGTAGCTGCCATTTTGTGATACGGTGTAGTTTTTTTCCGTGGCGCCGTCGATAAGCTGCCCTTCTTTGAGCCACTGGTAGCTGGTATAGGTTCCGACAAGGCCTAAGGTAAAGCTGTCGACGGTAATAACGGGTTCCTGCATTTCGGGACTAAAATTAATGTCTAGCACCACGATACTGTCGCAACGTATAATCTGTACATACCTGCCGCTTTGGCTGTATTCGGTGCCGTTCAGGGTATAGCTGCTCTTACAGGTGGCTACCGAAATGTAATGAGGCAGGGAGGGGGTATCTGTAGCGGTTATTTTTGTAATGTAATATGATTTTCGTCCCTGCGGCGCATTCAGCAAAGCGGTGTCGGCGGTCGGGTCAAAGTCGGCAGAGTTATCGAAGAAGCCGGAAACATGCACCTCGCCGGTAGGACTAACGGTCATACCGTTCGGTGATACCCCGCCCAGACCATTATAGTCGCCTATAGGACCTCCCCAGGTGTAATTGCCGCAACCATCCAGCATGCCTATATAGGAAAAGCCCTGCCTATTGTTGATATTCAGGACCGTAGTGCCCGGACCCGGATCCAGATCTACAGGTCCGATGGAGTAGCCGGCAAAGAAAATATTCCCCAAAGCATCCCTGCCTATCTTGCGTATGCCGGCTATGGAGCTGACATCGCCTATGTTTTTAGCCCATATGTATTTGCCTTCAGCATCGTATTGGGCTATAAATCCTTCGGAAAGACCGCGTGGATAAATAAAGGCTGTATCTGGTCCTGGATCGAAGTCGGCAGTGCCTATAAAGACGCCTCCGATATATACTTCGCCGGATTGGCCCAGGGACAGGGTAGAGGTTTCTCCATTTACGGCTATTTCAATGGCCTTGGCCCAGGTATATGTACCGTTGCTGTCGTACTGTGTCAGGTATATATCTGCGTTACTACCGGTACTGGTTATATTCTCTACGCCCGGGCCGGGATCAAAATCTGCCGTCCCCCGGAAGGTACCCGCTGCATATACAATGTTCCGGTCATGTACAGTGTCTACAGCAATGGCGCTGCCCCATACGCCTTTTGTGTTGCCGCCTATTCCCCTGGCCCACTTATAGTTACCATCTACATCATATTTTGCTATAAAGCTATTCAACAGGTTGGTTACACCGGAAGAAACAGACGTGAGTATAGCCGTTCCTGTTCCGGGGTCAAAGTCTGTATTTCCCCGGAATACGCCGGTTATATAAACGCCCCCTGTACGGTCGGTAGTCATTTGGTAGGGTGTCACGGTGGTGTCCGTTGCCAGCATTTTTATCCATTTAAAATTGCCATCAGTGTCATAGCGTGCAATAAAGGCCGCCAGGCCGCGGAAGGTATCGACACCGGAGCCCTTGTCCAGGTAAGCTTCTTTGGCGAGGCTGCCGGCTACTGTGATATTGCCCAGCTGATCTACTGCCAGACATGCGGCAGTTCCGCCGGATACCAGTCTTTTTGCCCAAACATATTGGCCCTGAGCGTTATATTTGGCCAGGAATATACCTTGGCTCTGTGCCGAGCCGCCCAATGTTTTCAATATAGCTCTGCTGGCAGAGGGGTCGAAATCAGCAGAATCCTTGAAGTCGCCGGCCACATAGGCATTTCCCGCGTTGTCGGTAGTCAGGCAGGTGTACGCATTGCCGATACCCTGCGAGTTGTTCCCCATGGCAATGGCCCAGTTAAATGTCTGCGCGCCGGCACAGAGGGGCAGCGCCAGGATAAGAAATAAGCAGGTATTCCGGTATATCAGGGAAGGTAGGGGTAACAGGAACGCGGACAGTATTATATGTACGTTATTTTTTTTCATAATTAAACAATTGATCTTTAACAAACAATATCTTTTTCTTCTTTCCGTGGCTGGTATTGGGTGTGATCATCAAGGATTACGGAACCAATGCCCCCGTCTCTTAGGGTAACAAAGCGGGCAGGCGATAGTTGTGTTTTTCCCATGACGAATATGGGCGGTTTTGGCCTGAAATTCTATATCTTCGGAGGCCGGCTGGTATGGGTTGCTGATCATAAGCGTATTTGCTTTTATAGTAGACAATAACAGTGTAAAGTTATTTTTAAAAGCTGGTACGAAATTGGTAGTAAACCGCAAAAAATATGGTACCGTTGAACGGGAAGGTGATGTTAAAAGGATTAATAAGGCAAAGGAGTAACTATTTAGGCATGTTGAACTTAAACAGAAAAAGTCCGGGCTGGCCGGGGCAGATGGTATGCTTGGTTTGAGGAAGATAAAAAGATGCGGGTTGACGGGGAAGGGGCAAAATAGCCTGGCCTGCGCTGTATCGGCGTTGGGTATATTTATGTTTTGCCTGTTGGCAGGCAGGACGACGTATGCACAGTTGGAAAACAGGCATATAGGGAACGCGTACCCTGTTTTTGATAGTTTGAAGGCTAACCGTTCGCCATTTAATGGTTTTATTCTGCCTATAGAGGATATGATGTCCATTAGCCGGCAGATAGTGGAAGGAAACAAATTATGTGATGCTGACCCGGATAGCGCTATAGCTGTATACAAAAGAGCTTTGATACGTAGCGCCCGCATAGGGTACAAACGGGGGATAAGGGTTTGCCTGGTTAATATTGCCACCTGTATGTATAGTGTTCAGCAGGAACAGGAGCAAGCCGTACCTTTTGCTAAAATGGCCTTACGGTATGACCAGCTGGTTGACCGGAAGGATAAGCAGCTGATGGCTACTGCCTACCGTATTATCGCGCTGGATTATTTTCGCAAAGGTATTTATGATTCCGCGCTTAATTATTATCACAAGATAATCGCTTTTGCGCAGACAGACAGCATGTTGCGGGACCGGACTTTAACCCGTACTTACTCGGAGGCCGGCGCCGTTCTGGGTAATATGGGCGAGTTGCCCAAAGCTATGGCTTATTTCCGTATGGCCGTTTCTGCAGCTCTTAAACAGAGGGACACCCCTATTTTGGCAGAAGTGTATATGAATATGGGCACTTTCTACAAGATCAACACGTATTACCGGAGAGGACGGAGCAGCGGCGATTCAGCTTTGTATTATTACGGACAGGCGCTCCGGTTGTACCAATTGGGCAAAGACACTGCCCGGAACAAGGAAATCCAGGATGCTTACGGCAAAATGATTTCGATCTGGATAGACCGGCATGATGCATCCAGGGCAAAACAATTGTTGGATTCGGCCATCGCCATGTACCCCCAGGGACTACAAAGTAATCATTCGCTGTTAATGAGCCAGGGTTACGTATACTTTGCGGCGGGCAATTTTAAAGAGGCGCTTCCCTATTACCGGAAGTCCCTGGATATTTGCCGGGAAAAAGGGCTGACGGAAGGGATGCTCAGTAATATTTTTGTGCTCGCCTATATTTATAACAAAATAGGCAACGATAAGCTCGCTTACCGTTATGCCGCAATGCATGCCCAGCTTAAGGATTCGCTGCAGGGCGCCGAGAGCGTACGGTTTGTGAATGAACTGGAGATGAAGTACCAGGTGTCGGAAAAGAACCGGCAGTTAGCCACAAAAGAAAGTAAATTGCTTAAAGCAGAATTGCAGGGGCAGCGTAAAAGTTCGATCATATGGGTCACCTCCCTGTGCATATTGCTGCTGGTGGTCGCCATTGTATTTGTAGTGTACCGCCAGCTGCACAGGTTGCATCGCCTGGAGCAAAGCCGTCAGCTGGATGCCTTCAGGGCCTCTATGGACGGAGAAGAAGCCGAACGTATACGCGTCGGGCAGGAGTTGCACGATGGCGTTAGCGGCCTGCTCTCGGCCATAAAAATGAACCTGGTTACTCTTCGTCTGAACCGCCGGGACGTAGCGGAAGACCCTAATTTTACCACTACGGTACAGCTGGCAGATGAAGCTGCAGATGAATTGCGTAAGGTTGCACACAACCTGGTTCCCTCGGGCCTGGTTAAAAATGGTATTGGGGCGGCTTTAAAAGCATTTTGCGAAAAGATTAATATGTCTTCTGGTAATCCTCATATCAAGGTAGAGGAAAGGGGGGTAGTGGTACGGTGGGAATCTACGAAGGAGCTTGTCATTTACCGAATTGTCCAGGAATTGATACACAATATACTGAAGCACTCGGGCGGGACGGAGGGTGTGGTGTCGTTAAGCTGGCAGGAAAAACTACTGTTGATAACGGTTGAAGATAATGGAAACGGGATACAGGAAGGAGATGGATGGGGTATCGGGTTGGAGAATATAAAAAAAAGGGTAAATACTTTAAACGGCGTTATGGATATAGAAAGCCGTCTTAACGAAGGTACCTCTGTATACCTGGAGTTTAGCCTGTAAGTTTTGCCCCCCCGTAGGGCTGTGGAGCCTACCGGCAAGGGCAGTACCCCGGTCGTTTCTTAAATTCAGGCTTTCTTCTGGCTTGAGGAGTTAGGAGAGGTGCTAAAAAAGGGGTAGAAGTACCCGGGCCGGTGAATGGTTATCTTGTTTTTGTCGTATTTTGCTGTCTGTAAATATTAGGTAGAATGATCATTGTAGATATTGTTGACGATCATAAAATGGTTATCGGTGGATTGAGGGATATGCTCCGGACCTTTGCCGGTATTAAGGTGGGCCATACTTATGAGAATGGCACGGCGCTGTTGCAGGGCCTGCAACAAGAACAGCCGGACATATTGTTGCTGGATATCCAGATGCCGGACGTACGGGGGGATGAGCTGGCAGGTCTGATAGCCCGTTCGTATCCCGCGGTTAAAATGATCACCATTACGGGATTTAATACGACCGATTACGCTAAATTGATGTTGGAAGCCGGTGTGTCGGGCTATTTGTTAAAAAATACGGATGAGCAGAAGCTCCGGCTGGCTATAGAAACAGTGTACAAGGGCCGGCAATATATTGAACCCTCTATACTGGAACGGCTGAATAATGAGCAATACGGGTCGGGAAGGCCGGAACCTTTTGGCGTTGCACCTACCCTTACCCGCAGGGAAAAAGATATGTTGCACATGATACTGGATGAGTTGACCAGCCAGGAAATGGCGGAGAAAATGGGTTTAAGCCTCCGCACAATAGAAAATCACCGTGTAAGCCTGATGCAAAAACTGGACGCCAAGAACATGGCAGGTATTGTAAAAAGAGCCTTCCAGTTGGGTTTAGTAGAAAAGTAAAAAAAGCGGCGCCGGGCTTTCTTTACTCCGGCCGGTTCTTTATATAAAACAGTGCAATAAACGTTTCTTTATATAGAGTCTGCTATTAAACTCAATTGGGTGCATCCCCCAGTGTAGTTAAAGTATCCGCTATACGAGGT